>NZ_JACVTT010000132.1:0-8749 GCF_016624665.1 Stenotrophomonas sp. S39
CTCCTGCCACCCCCGCCGCCCGCTCCCACGCCCCGCGTGGGCGTGCGAAGCCCGCTGCCGCACCCGCCGGTGTCCGCCATGGCCTGGCGCGCGTGCTGTCCAAGGCAGGCGTCTGCTCGCGTACCGAAGCCGCACGCTGGATCGCCGATGGCCGCGTGCGGGTGTCCGGGCGCATCGTCCGCGATCCCGAATTCCCGATCGCGCAGCCTGCACCGCCGATTGAAGTGGACGGCCAGCCGCTGGGCGCGCCGAAGCGCCTGTACCTGATGCTCAACAAGCCGCGCGGCGTGGTGACCACCGCGCAGGACGAGCGCGGCCGCGATACCGTCTACCGCTGCTTCGATGGCGCCGGGCTGCCCTGGATCGCACCCGTCGGGCGGCTGGACAAGGCCAGCGAGGGCCTGCTGCTGTTCAGCAACGACCCGCAGTGGGCCGCGCGCCTCACCGACCCGCAGACTGGGCCGGACAAGACCTACCACGTACAGATCGACCGCCTGCCGGACGAGGCCACGCTGGCCGCGCTGCAGGCCGGTATCGACGACGAGGGCGAGTTCCTGGTCGCCCGGGCCGTGCGCGTGCTGCGCAGCGGCGACAAGACCGCATGGCTGGAGGTGGTCCTCGAAGAGGGACGCAACCGCCATATCCGCCGCCTGCTGGCGGCCTTCGACCTGCAGGTGCTGCGCCTGGTCCGGGTTGCGATCGGCGGGCTGGCGCTCGGCGATCTCGGCAAGGGCCAGTGGCGGGTGCTGGAGGTCAGCGACCAGCAGCGGCTGGGGGCCGCTGCACCGGGCTGATGTCCGGCCCACGGCCGGCAGCCGCCGGCCACCGTTCCAGGCGTAGGGGGCGCCTGGTTTTCGATTTACTTGAACGGAGCGTGCCCATGTACCCGACCCTCGACCGAACCCTGCGCTGCGCCGGCCTGTTGCTGCCGCTTGCGCTGCTGGCCGCCTGCAGTGGCCACAAGAAAGTGGCCAAGGCCGAAGTCCCGGTGGAAACGCCGGTGGTGGAAGTGAAAACCCCGGAACTGGACGGCCGCGGCAGTTACCGCTTCATGATGAGCGACGGCGACCACAAGATGACCGCCGATGAGTTCGATGCCTGGATGAAGGCCAACGGCATCCGCGTGGCCAAGGGCAATGCGCAGGACGCCGCCGCCAAGCCGGTGGTGGTGGCCAGCAAGGACGAGCCCAAGGACAAGAAGAAAAAGAAGAAGTGACGCGCGTTGCGCGTCACGCCGGTAGCGGCCGGGCCGGGCCCGCGGGCGGGGGGGGGGGGGGGGGGGGGGGGGGGGCGGCGGCCCCCCCCCCCCCCCCCCCCCCCCCCCCCCCCCCCCCACGCCGGTAGCGCCGGGCCGTGCCCGGCGAGCGCGTAGCGCGGACATCGGGAAACCGCCGGGCATGGCCCGGCGCTACCCTGTGGCGATCCGCCCCCGGTTCTGATCAGCCCTTGATGACGCCCAGTTCCAGGCCGATGCGGGTGAACGCATCGATGGCGCGGTCCAGGTGTTCGCGCGTGTGTGCGGCGCTGATCTGGGTACGGATGCGTGCCTGGCCCTTGGGCACGACCGGGAAGAAGAAGCCGATCGCGTAGATGCCTTCTTCCAGCAGGCGCTGGGCGAACTTCTGCGCCAGCGGTGCGTCGTACAGCATCACCGGGCTGATTGGGTGCACGCCCGGCTTCACGTCGAAACCGGCGGCAACCATCTTTTCGCGGAAGTAGCGGGTGTTTTCCACCAGGGTGTCGCGCAGGTCATCGGCGGCGGCCAGCATCTCGAAGGCCTTGATGCCGGCGGCGACCACGTGCGGCGGCAGCGAGTTGGAGAACAGGTACGGGCGCGAGCGCTGGCGCAGCAGTTCGATCACTTCGGCGCTGGCGCAGGTGAAGCCGCCCAGGGCGCCGCCCATGGCCTTGCCCAGGGTGCCGGTGATGATGTCGATCTTCTCCAGCACGCCCTTCACTTCGGCCGAGCCGCGGCCGCTGGCACCGAGGAAGCCGGTGGCGTGGCATTCGTCGATATGCACCAGGGCGTTGTACTTCTTCGCCAGCGCGGTGATCTCGTCTAGCGGGGCGATGAAGCCGTCCATCGAGAACACGCCGTCGGTGGTGATCAGCTTGGTCTTGCAGCCGGCGGCGTCAGCGGCCTGCAGCTGCGCTTCCAGATCGGCCATGTCGCAGTTGGCGTAGCGGAAGCGCTTGGCCTTGCACAGGCGCACGCCATCGATGATCGAGGCGTGGTTCAGTGCGTCGGAAATGATCGCGTCGTTCTCGCCCAGCAGCGGCTCGAACAGGCCGCCGTTGGCATCGAAGCAGGCCGCATACAGGATGGTGTCCTGCTTGCCGAAGAAGTCGGCGATCTGCTTTTCCAGCTGCTTGTGCAGGTCCTGGGTGCCGCAGATGAAGCGTACCGAGGCCATGCCGAAGCCGTGGGTATCCAGGGCGTCCTTGGCCGCCTGGATCAGGTCCGGGTGGTCGGCCAGGCCCAGGTAGTTGTTGGCGCAGAAGTTGAGCACGGTGCGGCCATCGTCGAGGGTGATCTCGGCCGACTGCGGGCTGGTGATGATCCGCTCGGACTTGAACAGGCCCTGGGCGCGGATGGCGTCCAGTTCCTCGGCGTAGTGGCGGGTCAGGGCAGAGGAGGTCTCGGTCATGGCGTGGGCACGGCTCAGCACGGGAAACCGCTGATTCTACCGGGCAACGGTGGCCGGCAGCCGTCCGCGGCGGGCCATCGCCATGGCCGGCACATGTTGCATCGCAATAGCAAACGGGTTAAAAATTCGTGAACCGGTCCGTTCTGGTCCGGTTCCCGCTTCCGCCTTCCACGCCACCGCCCCCCACCGGAGACGCCCATGAAGCACGCCCGTGCCTGCCTGACCCTTGCTGCCGCCCTCGCCCTGGCCCCGTTCGCTGCCAGTGCCCAGGAGAGCGAGTCGCCGTACAGCTGGAACGTTACCGGTGTTTCCGACTACCTGTTCCGCGGTGTTTCCCAGACCGATGAAAAGCCGACCCTGCAGGCCGGTTTCACCTACACCAGCCCGGTCGGCCTGTATGCCGGCGTGTGGGGTTCGGGTGTCGACTTCGGCGCCGGCGACCCGAACACCGAGCTGGACTACCTGATCGGCTACGGCGTCGACGTCAGCGACAACGTCAACTTCGACGTGCTGATCAACCGCTACACCTACATCGGTGCCAGCGAGCAGAACTACAACGAGCTGATCACCACCACCACCTTCGCCAAGCAGTACAAGGCCACCGTGGCCTACAGCAACGACGTGTGGAATTCCGGCACCGACGGCTGGTACTTCGCCGTGGGCGGCGAATGGGCGCTGCCGCAGGACTTCACGCTGAGCGCCAACATCGGCCGCAGCACCTTCGAGAAGGACATCGCCAAGGACTACACCGACTGGAACGTCGGCGTCAGCCGCCAGTTCGGCCTGTTCAACGTCGGCCTGGGTTACTACGGCACCGACAGCGATGGCCGCTACAACTCCGGCAAGCTGGCGCACAGCCGCGTGATGCTGAGCGTGGCGATCGGCAACTGACGCCGCAAGTGCTACGGCAGGTGCCAGGCTTGCCTGGCACGCTTTACGAAAAAGGCGCCCGATGGGCGCCTTTTTCATTGGGCCGGCGCTTGCTCCGTAGGTAGGGTCAGTGCATTCACCCACGCCTGCCAGTGCTGCGTGAGCGTGGCCACATCGCTGCCCAACTGCAGCGGCGGGCCTGACTGTGCCAGCCAGTCGTCGAACGACTGGCCGTTGGCCAGGGCCAGGCTGATCTGGCCCAGTACGTCCTGGCGGCCGCTGCGCTCAATGAGAAAGTCGGCCAGCGCCAGGCTCTGAAGGTAGAACGCCGCCAATGCTGCCCCCGTATCTCCACGGGCAGTCATGACGGTCAGCCCCGATGCACTGCTGCTGCCGCTACCGGACAGTGCTGCGCGGCGTGCGGCGTCCACCGGGTGCGGGGCCTGCAGGAAGCGGGGCAGGTCCTGGACGTGTGGCGAGGGAGTGCCGAGCAGGGCGCGGTACTGCCGGCGGCGTTCGGCCAGCATCGAGGGCGGCTCCATCAGGATGGCAGCGGCTTCGTCCAGCCAATCCGGCGCAGGCGTGGCGTAATGGAGGCTGCCATCGGCGGTCTGCCCCGGCCAGAACCGCGCCTGGTACAGCGAATGACCGATTTCGTGCGGCAGCACGTCCCCTGTGCTGCGGGAAGCCCGTGACACCCGTTGTTCGACTGCCGCCGCCGACAGCTCGGGCTGGGTGCGGCGCAGGCTTTCCCGCAGCAGGGTGTTCTTTTCCGCTGGCGAGGCCCAAACGCGCACCCAAGGCAGGGCATGCCCGCTTTGGAACGCATCACGTGCCTGCCGAGGCAGTGCGGCCGACAGGATCACTGCACCGAAGGGAACCTCGGCGCTGAAATGGCGCTGGAACGCGGAGACGGCTGTGGCGGCATCGCCGGCGGCCTTGCGTGCGCTGTCATCATCGGCAGCGTAGAACCAGCCCTCGGCCGTGGCCACGCAGGCCAGCGGTACGGGGCCGGGTGGGGCTGGGCAGGGGGGCGCTGCAGCGGGGGCGGACAGCAGTACAGAGATCAGAGCCGGCAGGTACATCCATTTGCCTCGCGGTCGGGTCGTGCTCGATGGACCGGCCGGTAGTGCGGTTGGTTCCCGTGCAGCCCCCCGCGCACGAAAAAGGCGCCCGTTGGGCGCCTTTTTCTTTCCCGCAACGCCGGGCATGGCCCGGCGCTACCGTGTGCCGCTCAGTTCCAGCTGAGCACGACCTTGCCGGCCTTGCCTTCTTCCATCAGGTCGAAGCCCTTCTGGAAATCGTCGATCGGCAGCTGGTGAGTCATCACCTTGCCCAGCGGGAAACCGGACAGCACCAGCTGGGTCATCTTGTACCAGGTCTCGTACATCTTGCGGCCGTAGATGCCCTGCACGGTCAGGCCCTTGAAGATGATCTTGTCCCAGTCGCAGCCGGCGCCCTTGGGCATGATGCCGAGCATGGCGATCTTGCCGCCGTGGTACATGCAGTCGAGCATGTCGTTGAACGCGCGCGGGTTGCCGCTCATTTCCAGCCCCACGTCGAAGCCCTCCATGTGCAGTTCCTTCATCACGTCCTTCAGCGAGGTGTTGGCCACGTTCACCACGCGGGTGGCGCCCATGTCGGCGGCCAGCTTCAGGCGGAAGTCGTTGACGTCGGTCACCACCACGTTGCGCGCGCCGATGTGCTTGCAGATGCCAGCGGCGATGATGCCGATCGGGCCGGCGCCGGTGATCAGCACGTCTTCACCGATCACGTCGAACTCCAGCGCGCAATGCGCGGCGTTGCCGTACGGGTCGAAGAAGGCGGCCAGCTCGGACGGGATCTGGTCGGGGATCGGCCACAGGTTGCTGGCCGGCATCACCATGTATTCGGCGAAGGCGCCGTTGACGTTGACGCCGATGCCGACGGTGTTCGGGCACAGGTGCGGACGGCCGCCGCGGCAGTTGCGGCAGTGGCCGCAGACGATGTGGCCTTCGGCCGAGACGCGCTGGCCGACTTCATAGCCGGTGACGGCCGAGCCGAGTTCGGCGATGCGGCCCACGAACTCGTGGCCGATGGTCAGGCCCGGCTTGATGGTGCGCTGGCTCCAGTCGTCCCACAGGTAGATGTGCAGGTCGGTACCGCAGATGGCGGTCTTTTCCAGCTTGATCAGGACCTCGTTCGGGCCCGGGGTCGGCACCGGAACCTCTTCGAGCCAGATGCCCTTGGCTGCTTCGCGCTTGACCAGGGCCTTCATCGTTTGCTGCGCCATCGGGTGGAACTCATCTGGGGGAAAACGCGGATTATAGAGGGCTGCGCGGAATTCCCATGTTGCGCTGCGGGTGCATTGGCGGAACGAAAGGCCGGGGAGCACGGGCGTTTCGAACGCAGCGCGAACGGCGGCGCCTGCCTTCTTCTGGGGGAGGGCGCGCGGCCACCCTGGCCAGGACACGCAAAATCCCCTCCATGGTGCTCGATGGCGCCATCCATGGCGCCAACGGTCCCGGCCAGGGTGGCCACGCGTCCTCTGGACGCTCCCCGCGAGCGCGGAGATCACCGGCCGGGAGAGGGCGCGAAGCGGCCAGGCGCGGCCCATGACTTCCGGGCATCGGGGCGGGGCAGGGGGCTGGGCTACACTCGGCGGTTCTTTCACCAGGGGCCGCTCGATGCGCTCGAACCTGCTTGCATTCTCCGTCGTCGCCAGCCTCGGGCTGGTCCAGGTCGCCCATGCCGCCGAAGGCATGTGGGTGCCGCAGCAGCTGCCGGAGATTGCCGGCCCGCTGCAGAAGGCCGGCCTGAAGCTGTCCCCTGAACAGCTGGCCGACCTGACCGGCGACCCGATGGGTGCGGTGGTTGCGCTGGGTGGCTGCACCGCCAGCTTCGTCTCCCCGCAGGGCCTGGTGGTCACCAACCACCACTGTGCCTACGGCGCCATCCAGCTCAATTCGACCGCGCAGAAGAACCTGATCAAGGACGGCTTCAACGCGCCGACCCAGAAGGACGAACTGAGCGCCGGCCCGAACGCCCGCGTGTTCGTGCTCGACCAGATCACCGACGTCACGGCCCAGGCCAAGGCCGCCATCGCCGCCGCCGGCAAGGATCCGCTGGCCCGCAGCCGCGCACTGGATGCCTTCGACAAGGCCCAGGTGGCCGCCTGTGAAGCCGACGCCGGCTTCCGCTGCCGCCTGTACTCGTTCAGCGGCGGCAACACCTACCGCCTGTTCCGCAACATGGAAATCAAGGACGTGCGCCTGGTCTACGCGCCCCCGGGCAGCGTCGGCAAGTTCGGCGGCGACATCGACAACTGGATGTGGCCGCGCCACACCGGCGATTTCTCGTTCTACCGCGCCTACGTCGGCAAGGACGGCAAGCCGGCGGCGTTCTCGGCCGACAACGTGCCCTACCAGCCCAAGCACTTCCTGAAGTTCGCCGACCAGCCGCTGGGCGCCGACGACTTCGTGATGGTGGCCGGCTACCCGGGCCGCACCAACCGCTATGCCCTGGCCGGTGAGTTCAACGAGACCGCCAGCTTCACCTACCCGACCATCGCCCGCCATTACAACGCGGTGCTGAAGATGATCGACGAGGCCGGCAAGGCCGACCCGGACGTGAAGGTGAAGTACGCCGCCACCGCTGCCAGCATGAACAACGTGGCCAAGAACTACCTGGGCCAGCTGGAAGGCTTCAAGCGCATCGATGCCGCGGGCCAGAAGCAGGCCGAGGAAGCGGCCGTGCTGGCCTGGCTGAAGAAGCAGGGCACCGCCGGCAAGCCGGCCCTGGCCGCGCACGCGCAGCTGCTCCAGCACCTGGACACCAGCAAGGCCACGCGCGAGCGCGACCTGTTCGTGTCGCAGTTCAACAACACCTCGGCGGTCAGCGCCGCCATCACCCTGTACCGCCTGTCGATCGAGCGCGCCAAGCCGGATGCCGAGCGCGAAGCGGGCTACCAGCAGCGTGACCTGACCACCATCGAAGGTGGCCTGAAGCAGATGGACCGCCGCTACGTGGCGAAGATGGACCAGCAGCTGCAGACCTACTGGCTGGACCAGTACGTGGCCCTGCCGGCCGCGCAGCGTGACAACGAAGTGCTGAACACCTGGCTGGGCGGCAGCAACGAGGCCGCCGTGAAGTCGCTGGTGGGCAAGCTGTCGGGCACCCAGCTGGGCAACCTCGACACGCGCCTGAAGTGGTTCAACGCCGACCGCGCCGCCTTCGAAGCCAGCACCGATCCGGCGATCCAGTACGCGGTGGCCGTCATGCCGGCGCTGCTGAAGCAGGAAGAGCAGCGCAAGATCCGCGAAGGCGAATCGCTGACCGCGCGTCCGCTGTACCTGCAGGCCGTGGCCGACTACAAGAAGAGCAAGGGCGAGTTCGTCTACCCGGACGCCAACCTGTCGCTGCGCATCACCTTCGGCAACGTCATGGGCTATGGCAAGGACGGCGTGCAGTACACCCCGTTCACCACCCTGGAAGGCGTGGCGGCCAAGGAAACCGGCGAAGACCCGTTCGACTCGCCGAAGGCGCTGCTGGATGCGGTCAAGGCCAAGCGTTACGGCGGCCTGGAAGACAAGCGCATCGGTTCGGTGCCGGTGAACTTCCTGTCCAACCTGGACATCACCGGCGGCAACTCCGGTTCGCCGGTGCTGGACGCGCACGGCAAGCTGGTCGGCCTGGCTTTTGACGGCAACTGGGAATCGGTCAGCTCCAACTGGGTGTTCGACCCGGTGATGACCCGCATGATCGCCGTGGACAGCCGTTACATGCAGTGGATCATGCAGGAAGTGGCGCCGGCGCCGCAGCTGCTGAAGGAACTGAACCTGGCCAAATAAGGTAGTGCCGGCCGCGGGCCGGCAACTCCACCGGGCGGATCATCCACGCATGGCGTGGATCTACTGACCTGGCCAAATAAGGTAGTGCCGGCCGCTGGCCGGCAACTCCATCGGGCGGATCATCCACGCATGGCGTGGATCTACTGACCTGGCCAAATAAGGTAGTGCCGGCCGCTGGCCGGCAACTCCATCGGGCGGATCATCCACGCATGGCGTGGATCTACTGACCTGGCCAAATAAGGTAGTGCCGGCCGCTGGCCGGCAACTCCATCGGGCGGATCATCCACGCATGGCGTGGATCTACTGACCTGGCCAAATAAGGTAGTGCCGGCCGCTGGCCGGCAACTCCATCGGGCGGATCATCCACGCATGGCGTGGATCTACTGACCTGGCCAAATAAGG
>NZ_JACVTT010000133.1:0-8665 GCF_016624665.1 Stenotrophomonas sp. S39
GGTCGCAATGGACGCCGGCCTGCGCTTCGCAATCCGCGAAGGTGGCCGTACTGTCGGCGCCGGTGTGGTCTCCACCATCATCGAGTAAGCCTGCAAAGCCGGCGGTTGCATAGCGCTGCCGGTCGCGCGAGTGGCGGGCCGGGAACCTCGGTCCGCCTTCGCCGTCTAAGGGAAGGCAAGTTTCAATCTGTACGCCAGTAGCTCAATTGGCAGAGCAGCGGTCTCCAAAACCGCAGGTTGGGGGTTCGAGTCCCTCCTGGCGTGCCATCTGCCCACCTTATCCAGCGGTTCGGCCGCTAAAGCAGACATAGCCTGATGAATAGCAAGATCGAACACTCCAAGGACACCTCCACCCAGGGTGGGGATATCGTCAAGTACGCCCTCGCCACCCTGCTGGTGCTGGCTGGTCTGTTCGTCTGGTTCTGGTTCTCCGCTGACTCCGGTCGCGCTGCCCAGCTGGGCGCGTGGACGGGTCAGCTGCGTGCGTTGGCCGTTGTCGTGGGTCTGGCCGGTGGTATCGGCGTGTTCCTGCTGACCGGCAAGGGTCGTGATACCCGCGAATTCCTCTCCGAGTCGCGCTTCGAGCTGCGCAAGGTGGTCTGGCCGACGCGCCAGGAAGCCACCCGCATGACCTGGGTCGTGATGGTTGTGGTGATCATCCTCAGCCTGCTGCTGGGTGGATTCGATTACGTCATTCAGCGGCTGGTCCAGCTGTTCCTGACCCGCTAAGGAGATTTGCATGAAGCGTTGGTACGTCGTTCACGCCTATTCGGGCTTCGAGAAGTCGGTTGCGCAGGCCCTGCGTGATCGCATCGCCCGTGACGGCATGGAAGAGCGCTTCGGCGATGTCCTGGTCCCGACCGAAGAAGTGGTCGAGATGCGCGCTGGCCAGAAGCGTCGTTCCGAGCGCAAGTTCTTCCCGGGTTACGTGCTGGTCCAGATCGAGACCCACGAAGAAGCCGGCATCCCGCGCATCGACAACGAAAGCTGGCACCTGGTCAAGGAAACCCCGCGCGTCATGGGCTTCATCGGCGGCACCGCCGATCGTCCGCTGCCGATCGCCGATTCCGAGGCCGAAGCCATCCTGAACCGCGTTCAGGAAGGTGTCGAGAAGCCGCGTCCGAAGGTGCTGTTCGAGCCGGGCCAGATGGTCCGCGTCACCGACGGCCCGTTCAACGATTTCAATGGCGTCGTTGAAGAAGTCAACTACGAGAAGAGCCGTCTGCGCGTCTCGGTGCTGATCTTCGGTCGTGCCACCCCGGTCGAGCTCGAGTTCGGCCAGGTCGAAAAGGCCGTCTGACCTGTCGGTAGAGTCGAGCTTGCTCGACTTTGCAGATCAGTCGAGCAAGCTCGACTCTACGGAACCAGGAACCGGGCTCAGCCCGGTTTCATTCGTTTACGTGCCGCTTCAGGCATGTGAAGAAAAAACCTGTTATAGTGCGCGGCTCCCCGCTGGGAAGCCAGCAGGACGAGGCCGCCGCAAGGTGGCCTTCAGCATGATTTCAAAACGCGATGCCGGGACGCGTGATTCCCGGTCCGATGGGGAGCCTGTTGTCGCAAGGCGCTAGCACCCGGAGAGCATACTCATGGCAAAGAAAGTTGTCGGTTACATCAAGTTGCAGGTGAAGGCCGGTCAGGCCAACCCCTCGCCGCCGGTCGGTCCTGCGCTGGGTCAGCGCGGCCTGAACATCATGGAATTCTGCAAGGCGTTCAACGCTGCCACGCAGAAGCTCGAGCCGGGTCTGCCGGTTCCGGTGATCATCACGGCCTACTCGGACCGTACGTTCACCTTCATCACCAAGAGCACCCCGGCCACCACCCTGCTGAAGAAGGCTGCTGGCATCTCGTCGGGCTCCAAGCGCCCGAACACCGAGAAGGTCGGCAAGGTCACCCGTAAGCAGCTGGAAGAGATCGCCAAGGCGAAGGAACCGGATCTGACTGCCGCCGATCTGGACGCCGCCGTGCGTACCATCGCTGGCTCTGCCCGTTCCATGGGCCTCGTGGTGGAGGGTTAATCAGATGGCACAGAACAAGCGCGAAAAGGCCATCAAGGCCGCCGTTGTCCCGGGCAAGTCGTACGCCTTCGAAGACGCGATCAACATCCTGAAGACCGCCACCAAGGCCAAGTTCGTCGAGTCGATCGACGTTGCTGTGCGCCTGGGCGTTGATGCGAAGAAGTCCGACCAGCAGGTCCGTGGCTCCACCGTGCTGCCGGCGGGTACCGGCAAGTCGGTCCGCGTCGCTGTCTTCGCTCCGGCCGGTGCCAAGGCTGACGAAGCCCTGGCCGCTGGCGCCGAAGCCGTCGGTATGGACGACCTGGCCGAGAAGATGCAGGCCGGCGATCTGAACTACGACGTCGTCATCGCGACCCCGGACGCCATGCGCGTCGTCGGTAAGCTGGGCACCGTGCTGGGCCCGCGCGGCCTGATGCCGAACCCGAAGGTCGGCACCGTTTCCCCGAACCCGGGTGAAGCCGTGAAGAACGCCAAGTCGGGCCAGGTCCGTTACCGCACCGACAAGGCCGGTATCATCCACTGCACCATCGGCAAGGCCGACTTCGCCGAAGACGCGCTGAAGTCGAACCTGACCGCGCTGCTGGTGGACCTGATCAAGGCCAAGCCGGCCACCTCGAAGGGCACCTACCTGCAGAAGGTTTCGGTCAGCTCGACGATGGGCCCGGGCGTCACCGTCGACCAGTCGTCGCTGACCCTGAAGTAATTGTTTCAAGCGGTCACGGTACCCTCGGGCACCGTGACCGTGACATTTGAAGGCATCGCCAGCCGTACATCGCTGGTGGTAGCCGTCAAAGACCGCAGGCGCGGTCGTGGCAATACCGGCGACGGGCACGGAAGCTCGATATGGCAGGGAGTCGCCGCCGGAGCAGCAATGACCGCTTAATCGATTCTTCGGAATCAACCTGCGTAGATGGTGCCCTTCTGGAGTTTTTCTGGTTCACGCACGTCTGGGATCTTCCCCGATTGCACTCCAGGTCTGGAACGGCCCACCCCCGGAACATCATTCCGATGTTCCCGGCGTCCAGGACGGATGCCGCACAGGACCGCACACGGCAGGAGCCGTAAGCGGAGTTCAATTGGAGGAGTGCAATGGCTCTCAATCTGTCCCAGAAGCAAGAAGTAGTCGCCGAGCTGGCAGACGTCGCCGCCAAGGCCCACTCCTTGATCGCAGCCGAATACGCTGGCACCACGGTCGCCCAGATGACCGCGATGCGCAAGCAGGCTCGTGAAACCGGTGTTTTCTTGAAGGTTGTCAAGAACACCCTGGCTTCGCGTGCCGTTGAAGGCACCGAGTTCGCAGTCGCACAGGACCAGATGGTTGGTCCGCTGCTGTACGCGTTCTCGCTCGAGGAGCCCGGCGCAGCCGGTCGCCTGATCAAGGAAGCCGCCAAGGGCAACGACAAGCTGAAGGCTAAGGTCGTCGCCATCGGTGGTGAAGTGTTCCCGGCGAGCCACGTCGAGGTTCTGGCATCGCTGCCGACCCGTGACCAGGCCCTGGCAATGCTGGCACGCGTCCTGGCCGAGCCGGTCACGATGTTCGCCCGCGCCATCAAGGCTATCGGTGACAAGCAGAACGGTGGCGAAGCCGCTGAAGCTGCTGAACCGGCCGCCGAGACCGCCTGAGTTTCGACTATTTAGTGGTTCCTTGCGGAACCTCATCCCAGAAAATCATCCAAAGGTAATTATCATGTCCCTTACCAACGAACAGATCGTCGACGCCATCGCCGAGAAGTCCCTGATGGAAGTGATGGAGCTGGTCAAGGCCATCGAAGAGAAGTTCGGCGTCTCCGCCGCTGCTCCGGTCGCCGCTGCTGTGGCTGGCCCGGCTGCCGTCGTTGAAGAGCAGACCGAATTCGTCGTCACCCTGAAGACCGCTGGCGACAAGAAGGTCGAAGTCATCAAGGCCGTCCGCGCCATCACCGGCCTGGGCCTGAAGGAAGCGAAGGACCTGGCCGAAGCCGGCGGCGTCCTGAAGGACAACGCTTCGAAGGACGAAGCCGAGAAGATGAAGAAGGACCTGGAAGCTGCTGGCGCGACTGTCGAAGTCAAGTAAGCACTTCCCTTGCATCGTCATCGATTCACGGCGATGCAGCCAAGGCTGGGGGCGTAAGCCCCCGGCCTTTGGTCGTTGTTGCGGTGTTGTAGAGTCGACTGTTAGTCGACTGCTGTGAAGGAAGTCGACTAACAGTCGACTCTACCGGTTCAAAAGCAGAAAAAGCCCAACACGGGCTGCGGTCACAACCTCGCCAGCCAGCGCTTCGCGCGGCGGCAGGGCAGTAGATGCAGACGAGTTGGCAGTTGGAAGTAGCGGGAGAAGGCGTGCTGGTGCCGGCAATACCAGCGACTTCCAACTGACAATTTCAAGTTCCCTTCGGGTCGTGGGCGCACGGCCCGCACAACAAGGTGGAAGACCTCATGACGTCCTATTCGTTCACCGAAAAAAAGCGTATCCGCAAGGATTTCGGCAAGCAGCGCTCGATCCTCGAAGTGCCGTTCCTGCTGGCCATCCAGGTGGATTCCTACCGTGATTTCCTGCAGGAAAACATCGATCCGGCCAAGCGCGCCGATTACGGCCTGCACGCTGCGCTGAAGTCGGTCTTCCCGATCGCCAGCTACAGCGGCAATGCCGCCCTGGAATACGTCGGCTACAAGCTCGGCGAGCCGGTCTTCGACGAGCGTGAGTGCCGTCAGCGTGGCATGAGCTACGGTGCGCCGCTGCGCGTGACCGTGCGCCTGGTCATCTACGACCGCGAGTCGTCGACCAAGGCCATCAAGTACGTGAAGGAGCAGGAGGTCTATCTGGGCGAAATCCCGCTGATGACCGAGAACGGCACCTTCATCGTCAACGGCACCGAGCGCGTCATCGTCTCGCAGCTGCACCGTTCGCCGGGCGTGTTCTTCGACCACGACCGTGGCAAGACCCACAGCTCGGGCAAGCTGCTGTACAGCGCCCGCATCATTCCTTACCGCGGTTCCTGGCTGGACTTCGAGTTCGACCCGAAGGACGCGCTGTTCACCCGTATCGACCGTCGCCGCAAGCTGCCGGTGTCGATCCTGCTGCGCGCGCTTGGCTACAGCAACGAAGAGATGCTGGCCGAGTTCTTCGAGATCAACACCTTCCACATCAACCCGGATGAAGGCGTCCAGCTGGAGCTGGTGCCGGAGCGCCTGCGTGGCGAAACCCTGGGCTTCGACCTCGCCGACGGCGACAAGGTCATCGTGGAAGCGGGCAAGCGCATCACCGCGCGCCACATCAAGCAGCTGGAAGCCTCGGGCATCGCCGCCCTGGCCGTGCCGGACGACTACATCGTCGGCCGCATCCTGTCGCACGACGTGGTCGATGCCTCGACCGGCGAACTGCTGGCCCAGGCCAACGACGAGATCAGCGACGAGCAGCTGCAGAACTTCCGCAAGGCCGGCGTCGATGCGGTGGGCACCCTGTGGGTGAACGACCTGGATCGTGGCCCGTACCTGTCCAACACCCTGCGCATCGATCCGACCAAGACCCAGCTGGAAGCCCTGGTCGAAATCTACCGCATGATGCGTCCGGGCGAGCCGCCGACCAAGGATGCCGCGCAGAACCTGTTCCACAACCTGTTCTTCACCTTCGAGCGCTACGACCTGTCCGCGGTCGGCCGCATGAAGTTCAACCGTCGCGTGGGCCGCAAGGAAACCACCGGCGAAGCCGTGCTGTACGACAGCAAGTACTTCGGTGAGCGCAACGACGAAGAGTCCAAGCGCCTGGTCGGCGCCCACGGCGACAGCTCCGACATCCTGGACGTGATCAAGGTCCTGACCGAGATCCGCAACGGTCGCGGCGTGGTCGATGACATCGATCACCTGGGCAACCGTCGCGTGCGTTCGGTCGGCGAAATGGCCGAGAACGTGTTCCGCGTCGGCCTGGTCCGCGTCGAGCGCGCGGTCAAGGAGCGCCTGTCGATGGCCGAGTCGGAAGGCCTGACCCCGCAGGAGCTGATCAACGCCAAGCCGGTCGCCGCTGCCATCAAGGAGTTCTTCGGATCCTCGCAGCTGTCGCAGTTCATGGATCAGAACAACCCGCTGTCGGAAGTGACCCACAAGCGTCGCGTCTCGGCCCTCGGCCCGGGCGGCCTGACCCGTGAGCGCGCCGGCTTCGAAGTGCGCGACGTGCACCCGACCCATTACGGCCGCGTCTGCACCATCGAAACGCCGGAAGGGCCGAACATCGGCCTGATCAACTCGCTGGCCGTGTACGCCCGCACCAACAAGTACGGTTTCCTCGAGACCCCGTACCGCAAGGTCGTGGACGGCAAGGTGTACGACGAAGTCGAGTTCCTGTCGGCCATCGAAGAAAACGAGTACGTCATTGCGCAGGCCAACGCCCTGACCAATGCCGACAGCGTGCTGACCGAGCAGTTCGTTCCCTGCCGTTTCCAGGGCGAATCGCTGCTGAAGCCGCCGGCGGAAGTCCACTTCATGGACGTCTCGCCGATGCAGACCGTGTCGATCGCGGCCGCGCTGGTTCCGTTCCTGGAGCACGATGACGCAAACCGCGCACTGATGGGCGCGAACATGCAGCGTCAGGCCGTGCCGACCCTGCGTGCGCAGAAGCCGCTGGTCGGTACCGGCATCGAGCGCGCCGTGGCGCGTGACTCCGGTGTGACCGTCAACGCCCGTCGTGGTGGCGAGATCGTGCAGATCGACGCCGCTCGCATCGTGGTCAAGGTGGTCGAGGAAGAAATCGTCGGTGCCACCGACGCCGGCGTCGACATCTACAACCTGGTCAAGTACACCCGCTCGAACCAGAACACCTGCATCAACCAGCGTCCGCTGGTCCAGGTGGGTGACGTCATCGCCCGCGGCGACGTGCTGGCCGACGGTCCGTCCACCGACATCGGCGAACTGGCCCTGGGCCAGAACATGCTGATCGCGTTCATGCCGTGGAACGGCTACAACTTCGAAGACTCCATCCTGCTCTCCGAGCGCGTGGTGGAAGAGGATCGCTACACCACGATCCACATCGAAGAGCTGACCTGCGTCGCGCGTGACACCAAGCTGGGGCCGGAGGAAATCTCCGCCGACATCCCGAACGTTTCCGAGCAGGCGCTGAACCGCCTGGACGAAAGCGGCGTGGTGTACATCGGTGCGGAAGTCCGTGCCGGCGACATCATGGTCGGCAAGGTCACCCCGAAGGGCGAAAGCCAGCTGACCCCGGAAGAGAAGCTGCTGCGCGCGATCTTCGGCGAGAAGGCTTCGGACGTTAAGGACAGCTCGCTGCGCGTTCCGCCGGGCATGGACGGCACCGTCATCGACGTGCAGGTCTTCACCCGCGACGGCATCGAGAAGGACAAGCGCGCCCGCCAGATCGAAGAGTCTGAAATCAAGCGCGTCAAGAAGGATTTCGACGACCAGTTCCGCATCCTGGAAGCCGCCATCTACATGCGTCTGCGTTCGCAGATCGTGGGCAAGGTGGTCAACGGTGGTGCCGGCCTGAAGAAGGGCGACGTCATCTCCGACGCCTACCTGGACGGCCTGAAGAAGGCTGACTGGTTCGCCCTGCGCATGAAGGACGAGGACGCTTCGGAAGCCATCGAGCGCGCACAGAAGCAGATCCAGGCGCACGAGAAGGAATTCGAGCGTCGCTTCGCCGACAAGCGCGGCAAGATCACCGCCGGCGACGACCTCGCCCCGGGCGTGCTGAAGATGGTCAAGGTCTTCCTGGCCGTGAAGCGCCGCATCCAGCCGGGCGACAAGATGGCAGGCCGCCACGGCAACAAGGGTGTGGTCTCCAACGTGGTGCCGGTCGAGGACATGCCGTACATGGCCTCGGGTGAAACCGTGGACATCGTGCTGAACCCGCTGGGCGTGCCGTCGCGCATGAACATCGGCCAGATCCTGGAAGTGCACCTGGGCTGGGCAGCCAAGGGCCTGGGTCGCAAGATCCAGGCGATGATGGAAGCCCAGGCTGCGGTTGCCGACCTGCGCAAGTTCCTGGACGACATCTACAACCACGACGACACCAACGTGGCCAACCGTGTCGACCTGTCGCAGTTCAGCGACGAGGAACTGCTGCGTCTGGCCCGTAACCTCACCGACGGCGTGCCGATGGCTACCCCGGTGTTCGACGGCGCCACCGAAGCGGAAATCAAGCGCATGCTGGAACTGGCCGACCTGCCGAGCAGTGGCCAGACCCAGCTGTATGACGGCCGCACCGGTGAAGCGTTCGATCGCCACACCACCGTCGGTTACATGCACTACCTGAAGCTGAACCACCTGGTCGACGACAAGATGCACGCCCGTTCGACCGGTCCGTACTCGCTCGTCACCCAGCAGCCGCTGGGCGGCAAGGCGCAGTTCGGTGGCCAGCGCTTCGGTGAAATGGAAGTCTGGGCGCTGGAAGCCTACGGCGCGGCCTACACCCTGCAGGAAATGCTGACGGTGAAGTCCGATGACGTGCAGGGCCGCAACCAGATGTACAAGAACATCGTCGACGGTGAGCACGAGATGGTCGCGGGCATGCCGGAATCCTTCAACGTCCTCGTGAAGGAAATCCGCTCGCTGGCCATCAACATGGAACTGGAAGACAACTGATCCATGCCGGCCCCCCCCCCCCCCCCCCCCACTACCGGTCTGCAGGCAGCTTCGCAATCACCTTGATCTCGAACTGGAAC
>NZ_JACVTT010000134.1:0-8365 GCF_016624665.1 Stenotrophomonas sp. S39
CCCCCCCCCCCCCCCCCCCCCCCCCCCCGCCCCCGCCCCCCCCCCCCCCCCGCCCCCCCCCCCCCCCAGCGCGGTGAAACCTACAGGCCGTACCGCTCGATCACATCCAGGTGCGGCTGCCGCTCCTGGTCACAGGCTTCGGCCAGGCGCAGCCAGCACTGCGGGTGCGACCAGCCGGCGGTGGACTGCTGCAGGTAACGATGCAGCGCCAGCGGCGCATGCCCCTGCGGCTGGGCCACGGTGAACAGCAGGCCCGGCAGGGTACCCTCCTCCGCATCCGGATCGGTCACGGTGTAGTCGGGGCGGCTGTGCGCCCAGACCTGCCAGCCCTGCGCTTCGGCGCCTTTCACGAACGCATTCCAGGCCTCCTCGCCCGGGTGCGCGCCGTCGACCAGCCAGCTGCGCTCGAAGCCGCCGCGCTCCAGCACGTGCACCTGCGCATAGGTCGGAATGAAGTGCTGACGCTGCTCTTCTTCCTCCGGCGCCGGATGCACCAGCGCGGCATCGAACACCACCCAGTCGCCCACCTGCTGGGCACGGTTGGCCGGTGCGTTCTCGACGATGCGCGCGGTCACCGGGCCGGTGCGGCGTGCGTAGTACTCCATCGGCTCGCCCTGTTCCAGGCTGCGGATGATCACCCAGCCCCACGGTTCCTCGACCACGCCGTCCTGGCTGGTCAGCTCCATGCCGATGGCGGCGGCCGAGCGGCGCACCGCTTCCCAGTCGCCTGCGGCACTGGCCGCGCTCATGTGGTCCCAGTGCGCGGCGTTGGCATCTTCCAGCGTCTCCACCAGCTGCGCGTAGCAGGCCTGTGCATCGCTGAAGCGGCCGGATTCCATGTACATGCGGGCCAGCGTGCCACGTGCACCGTGCGAACCTGGCGACAGCGCCAGCAGCGCCTGCGCGGCCTGCTCCAGCGCCGGCCAGTCCGACACGCGGCGTGCGCGCTGCACCTCGCACCAATGCGCGAACACCGGCACGCTGCCGCGATAGGTGTCAGCCAGGCGGCGCAGGCCATCGTCGTCGCCCTGCTCGGTCAACCAGCGCATCAGGGTGTAGGCCGCGGCACCATCTTCATGGGCATGGGCACGCACGAAGTCCCACAGCAGCGCGCGCGCCTCGGCCTGCGCACCACAGGCATTGAGCGCCGATGCGGCCACCTCGGCCAGCGCTTCGTCGTCCGGGCACTGCGCGTGCGCCTGCAGCAGCCACTGCGCCTCGCGTTCGGGATCACGCGACTGGTCCTGCTCACCGCGCGCTTCCAGCCAGGCCAGCAGTTCGGTCGCCGGCACCGGCAGCGGTTCCACCTCGGGCAGTGCGTCGATGCGTGCGGCCAGGCCAGCCACGCGCTCGCTGGCGCCCCGATCCTGCCGCAGCTGCGCCAGATGGGTGCGGGCCAGGCCGAGCTGGCGCTGTGCCACCCAGCGCGCGCCGCGCTGCAGAGCCAGTTCCAGGCTCAGTGCCGCCAGCTCGATCACCAGGCGGTGCGCGCCGACGCTGGCGAAGTGCTCGATGATGGTGTTGAAACGCGTGCCCAGGTTCCAGGTGTTGCGGGCCGGGTCGCGGCTGCACAGCAGCGCCACCGTCGTGGCCCACAGCCGCCAGGTGTTCGGGGTCAGTTCGCTCCACGGCACCAGCTGCTGCAGCGCTTCTTCGTCGCGGCCCAGCTGGGCCAGGGCCCAGGCGCGCGACAGGCGGCGCGGCACCGTGCAGTTGGCCGGTTCGTACTCGCCGGCGGCGGCCACTTCGGCTTCGCGTTGCTCGATCAGCACCATCGCCTCTTCGGCGCGGCCGCTGGCCAGCAGGATCTTGATCTGCATTTCCGGGAAGCTGTCGAACACTTCCTTGCCGCGCGCTTCCACCGCATCGGCCTGCGCCTTCAGGTAATCCAGCGCATCCTGCGCACGGCCGTCATCGAGCAGGGCATCGGCCTTTTCGCAGCTCAGGCACTGGAAGCAGGCCCAGGTCGGATCGATGCGCGCCAGCGTTTCATCGCACACTTCGATGCGCTCGGGCACCCAGCCCGGGCCGTCGATGTTGCCGTAGCAGGCGGCCAGGTCCTGGGTCACGCAGATCGACTGCGGGCACTCCAGGGTGTCTTCGCGGTGCGCGCGCTCGAACAGCGAGACGGCTTCGCCCAGTGCGCTCTCGCCTTCGACGCGGTTGCCCACGCGATTGCGCAGGGCCCAGTGGCCGACATAGACGTCGACCCAGGGATTGTCCAGCGCCTTGCCCAGCGCACGCGCCTCGGGCAGCAGCGCATCGACGCGGTCGACCTGCAGTTCACTGACTTCGTCGGCAAGGCGGGTCAGCAGGTGCGCGTTCTGCGCCTGGCCTGCCTGGCGCAGGTCTTCCTGCAGCTTTTCGACCCAGTTCCAGATATCCATGGGGGTTGGTGCTCCTGTCTAGCGTGAGGCTGGATGAGAGAAAGTGTGTGGAATGCTCAGCGCAGCATCTGCTGCAGGGCCGTGGCGATTTCGCTGAAGGCGCCATTGAGGTCCGGGCCGGGCGTTGCGGCGCCACGGGCCAGCGGGCGGCCCTGGGCAGAGACGATGATCTTCAGCGAACGCAGCAGGCGCGCGGCCGCCGGCGCCTGTGCATGCCCGTCGCGCTGTG
Source organism: Stenotrophomonas sp. S39 (assembly GCF_016624665.1). NCBI lineage: Bacteria > Pseudomonadati > Pseudomonadota > Gammaproteobacteria > Lysobacterales > Lysobacteraceae > Stenotrophomonas > Stenotrophomonas sp. S39. The sequence goes on from NZ_JACVTT010000134.1 coordinate 2,617, forward strand.
CCTGCAGCAAGGCCTGCACGGCCGGGTTGTCGAGGTTGAGGTACAGCCGCGACGGTGCGCGCGCCTCGATGCGGGCGGTGAACTGGCGGGCCAGCCGCAATGCCGCCATCGACACGCGCTTGTCGTTCTCGTCGTCTTCCAGGCGCTGCTTCAGTTCGGCCTCCCGGTCGGGCACCACCACCACCGGCAGCGCTTCGGGGCTGAAACGTGCCGGCAACAGCTGCTCGCCATCGCCCAGATGTTCGCCCAGCCATGCCAGCTGCGCCGCATCCAGGCTGTCATCGGTGCGGAACAAGGCGCGGTTGCCCTGCTCGGTGCCCAGTTCGACCAGGCGCAGGCCCTTGGCCTGGGTCCAGCGGCGCAGGAACGGCACCACGGCATAGCGGTGGCCGTGCGCGACCGGCACGCCCATCGCACGGAACAGCATTTCCTCGAAGCCGCCACCGTTGTCGAGGATCACATGCACGGCGCCGCGCGACGGCAGCGCGCTGGCCGGGAGGTCGCCCTGCGAGGTCGGCACGCGCACGTGCTCCAGCAGCAGCTCGAACAGGCGCTCATCGCACAGCGCCGCACCGAGCAGTGCTTCGTTGTGGCGGGCCAGCACGCGTCGCCAGGCTTCGGGCTGCTGCCGCGCGACCTCGGCCAGGCCGTCGATCAGCGCTTCCAGCAGCGCATGCTGCACGGCGCGGTACTGGTCGTCGCGCTGCAGGTCCTCGCGGCTGGCGGTCGGGGTCAGGCGCGAGGACTCGATCACCCCGCCGATGAAGCCCGCCCACGGCGGCAGCAGGTCACGCGCATCGTCATCCAGCAGCATGCCGCGCACGAACACAGACAGGTTGCGGTTGTCGCTGGTGCCGTAGGTCGCGCCATCCTGCACCCACAGCATGCCGGTGGCATCGCTGTCGGCGTCGGCGCGCAGCGGCAGGGTCACGATGGGTTCGAAGTCATGCTCGAACCGCGCAGCGAACTGCAGTGCCTGGCGGCGCGCCTGCACCGGATGCAGTGCCACGTCGCCCTGCCCGCGCCACGGCGGCGGCTCGGGGTTGAGGGCCTCGGCAGCCGCGCCGATGAAGATCGGCTCGGACAGCAGCGCGCAGTAGCGGCCCAGCACCTCGTACAGGCGCGCCTCGTTGGCCAGCGGCAGGAAATCCGGGTGCAGTTCCAGCTCCACCTCGGTGCCGATGGCGCGTGCCGGGACTTCGCTGACGGTGTACTGCTCGGCGTTGCTGGACACGTAAAGGTGGCCCAGCTCCGGCGTCTGGTACGAGGTGGTGCGGACACTCACCCGCCGCGCCAGCACGAAGGCCGAGAGGAAGCCCAGGCCGAACATGCCGATCAGGCCGTCCTGGTCGTCACCGCCCTGGCGCAGACCACGGGTGTAGCCGACACCGACGGTTGCCAGGTAATCGTGGATTTCCTGACGGGTCAGACCGGCACCGGTATCGATGATGCGCAGCACGCCGGCTGCAGCATCCACCCGCACCTCGATACGCGAAGGCAGCTCGATGCCCGACTGTTCAAGGCGGCGGCGGATGATCGAATCGTGCGCGTTCTGCACCAGTTCGCGCAGGGCCACCATCGGGGTGGAATACAGGTGCTTGCCCAGCACCGTCATCAGTCCATTGAGATCGACCCCTGCGCGACGGATTTCGGCGGCGGGGGTGCTGAGCGTCGGGTCCTGCATGAAATCGGTTACTCCTTGCCACACAAGGCGCCACGGGGCGCCGTCGTCGAGCGGGAAAACTAGCACAGTGAAGCTGACCGTTACTGCATCGGAAGCGTGTAGAGCCGAGCCCATGCTCGGCTGCCCTTGGCGGAAAAGCAGCCGAGCATGGGCTCGGCTCTACAGGACCGATGTCACGCTGCGTCGATGGCCTCGGACAGGCGCTCGACCGCGATCACTTCCATGCCCTTCACCGTGCCGCCCTTGGGCGCATTGGCCTTGGGCACGATGGCGCGCTTGAAGCCGTGGGTGGCGGCCTCGCGCAGGCGGTCTTCGCCATTGGGCACCGGGCGGATCTCGCCGGACAGGCCGACCTCGCCGAAGGCAATCGTCTTCTCCGCCAGCGGCCGGTCCTGCAGTGACGACAGTACGGCCAGCAGTACCGGCAGATCGGCGGCCGTCTCCTGCACGCGGATGCCACCCACGACATTGACGAACACGTCCTGGTCGCCCACCAGCACGCCGCCATGACGGTGCAGCACCGCCAGCAACATGGCCAGTCGGTTCTGTTCCAGGCCGACTGCGACACGGCGCGGGTTGGACAGCGGCGAGGCATCGACCAGCGCCTGCACTTCCACCAGCAGCGGCCGCGTGCCCTCGCGGGTGACCATCACGCAGCTGCCTGGCTGATGGGTACTGGCACCGGACAGGAAAATGGCCGACGGGTTGGAGACTTCCTTCAGGCCCTTGTCGCCCATGGCGAACACGCCCAGTTCGTTGACCGCACCGAAGCGGTTCTTGAACGCGCGCAGCAGGCGGAAGCGGCTGCCGCTCTCGCCTTCGAAATACAGCACGGCGTCGACCATGTGTTCGAGCACGCGCGGGCCGGCGATGCCGCCTTCCTTGGTCACGTGGCCGACCAGGAACACGGCGGTGCCGGTTTCCTTGGCAAAGCGCACCAGCCTCGCGGCACTCTCGCGTACCTGGCTGACCGAGCCGGGGGCGGCGGTGAGGGTTTCGGTCCACAGCGTCTGCACCGAGTCGGCCACGATCAGCCGCGGCCCGGCCTTGGACGCATGCTGCAGGATCGACTCGACGCCGGTCTCGGCCAGCGCGTTCACACCGTCCAGCGGCACTTCCAGCCGGTGCGCACGCCCGGCCACCTGGGCCAGCGACTCTTCGCCGGTGACATACAGCACCGGCAGCACGGCCGCCATCTTCGCCACCGCCTGCAGCAGCAGGGTGGATTTGCCGATGCCCGGGTCGCCGCCGACCAGCACCACCGCGCCTTCGACCAGGCCGCCGCCCAGCACGCGGTCGAACTCACCGATGCCGGTGCTGACCCGGCGGTGCTCGGTCTGCTCGACATCCTTCAGCGCGGTGATCTTCGGCGGATCGATCTTGCCGGCCCAGCCGGCGCGGCGCGACGCAGGCGCCTTGGCCGCCGCCGCGCTCTCCAGCACGATTTCCGACAATGAGTTCCAGGCGTTGCACTCGGTGCACTGGCCCTGCCACTTGCTGTACTCGGCGCCGCATTCGTTGCAGACGTAGGCAGTGAGGCGGGCTTTGGCCATGGGGCAGGACTTCGGTGCGGGGAGGTGAAGGAGGATAGCCGAGGCCAGTCGCAGGCGCTGCGACCCCGGCATGAGGGCGGCCCGGTCATGACATTCTCGAATATGAGATGAACATCACACTTTAATGCTCTAAGGTTGCGCTCCACGCAGCCGCTATAGTCCGCGCCGCCGCGCCCCCTCCACGCCCCCCGAAGGACCCTCAATGACTGGCACCTACAGCCAGAGTCTGGTTGTTTTTTCGCTGCTGGTCGCCATCCTGGCGTCCTATACCGCACTGGACATGGCCGGGCGCCTGGCCACGACCGAGGGCCGGGTGGCGCGCTGGTGGCTGGCCGGCGGCGCCACGGCCATGGGCCTGGGCATCTGGTCCATGCACTTCGTGGGCATGCTGGCGTTCAACCTGCCGATCCCCATCGGCTTCGACCTGGCCATCACCCTGTACTCGCTGGCGGTGTCGGTCTGCGCCTCGGCCTATGCCCTGTGGCTGGTCTCGCGCCCGCAGCTGCCGCGCCGCCGCCTGCTGGCCGGTGCGGTGCTGATGGGGCTGGGCATCGCCACCATGCACTACCTGGGCATGGCCGCGATGCGCATGCAGCCGGGCATCGATTACGACCCGCTGTGGTTTGCCGCCTCGATCCTGATCGCCATCGGTGCCGCCGGTGCGGCGCTGTGGATCGCCTTCCGCCTGCGCAGGGAGGGTGAGCGCACCCTGCGCCTGCGCCTGCTGGCCTCGCTGGTGATGGGCCTGGCCATCGTCGGCATGCACTACACCGGCATGGCCGCCGCCCGCTTCCCCGATGGCAGCCTCTGTGGCGCCGTGATCGACGGCGGCATCGACAGCCGCTGGCTGGCGATACTGGTCATCGTCACCACCCTGGGCACCATCGGCATCGCCCTGGTCGCCTCGCTGTTCGACCGGCAGATGCGCGAGCGCACCGGCCTGCTGGCCGAATCGCTGGAAAAGGCCAACGACAAGCTGCTGCAGGCGGCCCTGCACGACCCGCTGACCCAGCTGCCCAACCGCATGCTGCTGCAGGATCGCATCGAGCAGTCCATCGAGAAGGCACGCCGCCGCAACCACGGCCTGGCGGTGATGTTCTGCGATCTGGACGGCTTCAAGGCGGTCAACGATGCCTATGGCCACCAGCTGGGCGACCGCCTGCTGGTGCGCATGAGCGAGCGGGTCGGCGGCCTTCTGCGCCCGCAGGACACCTTCGCCCGGCTGGGCGGCGACGAGTTCGTGATCGTGCTGGCCGTGGATGAGCCGGACGATGCGGTGGTGGTGGCCGAGCGCATCATCGCGGCGGTGGCCGAGCCGTTCCTGATCGACGCGGCCGAGCTGCAGGTCAGCGCCAGCCTCGGCATCGCCCTGTACCCGGACGACGGCGCCACCGAGCGCGAACTGATGGCGCACGCCGACGCGGCGATGTACCACACCAAGGATGCCGGTCGGAACGGCTATACCTTCTTCACCCCGTCGATGCAGGTCAGCGCCAACCGCCAGCTGCGGCTGCTGCAGGACCTGCGCCGCGCCGCCGACCGCGGCGAGCTGCGCCTGCACTACCAGCCCAAGTTCGTCGCCGCCGGCACGCCCGCCGTGGGCGCCGAGGCGCTGCTGCGCTGGCAGCACCCGGAGCTGGGCATGCTCGCGCCGGATGTGTTCATCCCCATCGCCGAGCGCAGCGGGCTGATCCTGCCGATCGGCGACTGGGTGCTGGACCAGGCGTGCGCGCAGCTGCGCAGCTGGCACGATTCGGGCCACCCGGAATGGACGATGGCAGTGAACCTGTCGCCGCTGCAGTTCTCCTCGCCTTCGCTGGTGGACAACGTGCGCGACGTGCTGGCGCGCCATGCGATCGCGCCGGAGCGGCTGACCCTGGAGATCACCGAAACCACGGCGATGAAGGACGTGGAAGCCAGCCTGGCCATCCTCAACGACCTCACCGCGATGGGCGTGCATATCTCCATCGATGATTTCGGTACGGGCTATTCCAGCCTGCTGTACCTGAAGCGCATGCCGGCGACCGAGCTGAAGATCGATCGCGCGTTCGTACGCGACCTGGAGCAGAACGCCGAAGACGCGGCAATCGTGTCGTCGATCGTGGCGCTGGGGCGCTCGCTGCAGCTGCAGGTGGTGGCCGAGGGCGTGGAGACGCGCGAGCAGCAGGAGTACCTGAGCGGGCTGGGCTGTGACCAGTTGCAGGGGTACCACCTGGGCCGGCCGATGGATCCGGACGAGTTCCTGCGCAAGGTGGGGTGACGCGGGGGAAGTAGCCGGGGTCGGATCCCTTTCCGCAGGAAAGGGCTCTGACCCCAGATGCATCCACGCATGGCGTGGATCTACTGCTGCCGGCCAGCGGCCGGCACTACCGCAGATGGCCGGGGTCGGATCCCTTTCCGCAGGAAAGGGCTCTGACCCCAAGCGCATCCACGCATGGCGTGGATCTACTGCCGCCGGGCATGGCCCGGCGCTACCAACGCACGCACCAACCGGTAGCGCCGGGCCATGCCC
>NZ_JACVTT010000135.1:0-8322 GCF_016624665.1 Stenotrophomonas sp. S39
GCCGCATGGATGCGGCGACCGAGCTTACAGGGACGTACTTGCAGCGTCCCCCTCGACCGGACCCACCCCGCCTACTCTCAGGAAACCCGCTTCTGCTGTTGCTTCGGCTTCGGCTTCGGCTTCGGCAGGTGCAGGGCGGCAGCCCTGCATGAAAAACCCCACCCCCTACCAAGGTAGGGCGGCCCGCGTGCCAGCGCGGGACTATCCTCGAATGCATGACTTTGTCTGGGAGGGCTGCGTCATGAACTACGAGGAAACCTACCGCCGCTCGATCGACGAGCCGGAGGCGTTCTGGGGCGAGGAAGCCAAGCGCATCTACTGGCATGTGCCGCCGAAGCAGGTGCTGGACTACAGCAATCCGCCGTTCCGCCGCTGGTATGTCGGGGGCGAAACCAACCTCTGCTACAACGCCGTCGATCGCCATCTCGTTGATCGGCCCGACCAGCTCGCGCTGGTGGCGGTCTCCACCGAAACCAACATCACCCGCGAAATCACCTACCGCCAGCTGTACCGCGAGGTGAATGACTTCGCCGCGGTGCTGCAGCGCCTGGGCGTGGGCCACGGTGACCGCGTGGTCATCTACATGCCCAACATGGCCGAAGCCGTGTTCGCCATGCTGGCGTGCGCGCGCATCGGTGCGGTGCATTCGGTGGTGTTCGGTGGCTTCGCCGCGCACAACCTGGCGCTGCGCATCGACGACGCCAGGCCGAAGCTGCTGATCGCCGCCGATGCCGGCATGCGCGGTGGCAAGGTCATCCCGTACAAGGCCATGGTGGACGCCGCCTGCGCCGAGGCGACCAGCCCGCCGCCGCACGTGCTGATCGTTTCGCGCGGCCTGGATCCGGCCGAGCCGCGCGTGCCCGGCCGCGATGTCGACTACGCCACACTGCGCGCGCAGGTGGGTGAGGTGGACGTGCCGGTGAAGTGGCTCGAGTCCAGCGAACCCAGCTACCTGCTCTATACCTCCGGCACCACCGGCAAGCCCAAGGGCGTGCAGCGCGACGTGGGCGGCTATGCCGTGGCGATGGCGCAGTCGATGCAGACGGTGTTCGACTGCCAGCCGGGCCAGGTGATGTTCTCCACCTCGGACGTGGGCTGGGCCGTCGGCCACTCCTACAACGTGTATGGGCCGCTGATCGGTGGCTGCACCTCGCTGCTCTATGAAGGACTGCCGACCAACCCGGACCCGGGCATCTGGTGGGCGCTGTGCGAGCAGTGCAACGTGCGCACGATGTTCTCCTCGCCCACCGCCATCCGCGTGCTGAAGAAGCACGATGCCGACTTCATCCACCGCCACGACCTGGACGCGCTGAAGTACCTGTTCCTGGCGGGCGAGCCGTTGGATGAGCCCACCGCGCACTGGATCAGCGAGGCGCTGGGCAAGCCGATCATCGACAACTACTGGCAGACCGAAACCGGCTGGCCGGCGCTGACGTTGTTGCCGGGGCTGGACATGAAGCCGGTGCGCTTCGGTTCGCCGGGCTTCCCCAACCTCGGCTATCGCATGAAGGTGATCGACGAAAACACCGGCGAGGAAGTCGCGGCCGGGCAGAAGGGCGTGCTGGTGGTGACCCCGCCGCTGCCGCCGGGCTGCATGAGCACGGTGTGGAACGACGATGCGCGTTTCATGCAGAGCTACTTCAGCCACTTCAAGGAACTGCTGTACAGCTCGCTGGACTGGGCCATCCGCGATGACGACGGCTACACCTTCATCCTCGGCCGCACCGATGATGTGATCAACGTGGCCGGGCACCGCCTGGGCACGCGCGAGATCGAGGAAGCCATCTCTGGCCACCCGCGCGTGGCCGAGGCGGCGGTGATCGGGGTCAAGGACGAGCTGAAAGGGCAGGTGCCACTGGTGTTCGTCACCCTCAAGCAGGGGCTCAACGGCGAGGACCCGGCGCCGGTAGTGGCCGAGATGATGGCGGCGGTGACCGCCTCGCTCGGTGCGGTGGCCCGGCCGGCACACGTGCACGTGGTCAACGCGCTGCCCAAGACCCGCTCGGGCAAGCTGCTGCGGCGCTCGCTGCAGGCGCTGGCCGAACAGCGCGACCCGGGCGACCTGTCGACCCTGGATGACCCCGGGGCATTGGAAGAAATCCGCCGCGCGCTGGGGCGGTAAGCCGATTCTGTAGAGCCGAGCCCGCGCTCGGCTGCGTTTGCCTGGTGGGGAAAAGACGCCAGGCATGGCCTGGCGCTACCCAAGCCGGCCAGCACATGCGCTAAGCTCGCCCTGTCATCGATCTGCAACAGAGCCTGCGCTTCGGGGAAGCTGCGCCGGCGCTGACGATGGCGACCAAAAGGGGCGCGCCCGCCCGGGCGCGCAGATGAAGCGCATCAAGGATTGGGGGGGATGCATGGCACTGCTGCACGCCAAGACGGCCGCTGGCCGCCAGGAGATCGAAGACCGTGGCCGGCGCCTGCCGGCGGGATTGCGTTCGATCCTGTTGATGGTCGATGGCCGCCGCGATGACAACGAACTGCGTGGCCTGCTCGAAGGCCTGCGCGCGCCGCCGGATGCGCTGCAGCAACTGGCGGCACTTGAGCTGATCGAAGTGGTCGGCGGCGCGGTCGAGCCGGTGGCCGCGCGTGCCCTCAGCAGCGGCCGCGAACAGGACCCGGCGCTGTACCAGCAGTTGTACGAGGCGATGAGCGAGGCAGTACGCCGCCATCTGGGCCTGAAGGGCTACTTCATGCAGCTGAAGATCGAGCGCTGCAAGGATGCGCTGTCGCTGGAGCGGCTGTGCCCGGAACTGCTGGATGCGGTGGCGAAGGCACGCAGCCCGGCACTGGCCCAGCGCTGGTGGCAGGAAACCCAGGTGCTGCTGTCGCCGGCGGCGGGCGAGGTCGTGCAGGCCTGACGTGGCGGGTAAAGTGGGCGGTGGATTCCACTGCCCTCGAGGATGCCTGCGTGCAGGACGAACACGACACCACCGACACGCCCGGTTGGGACGCCATCAATGCGGCGCTGGCACCGCTGTATGCCGGCCAGGAGCCGCGCCACTACGGCACCGCGTTGCCCTACACGCTGGGTGGCCAGGATCCGCTGGACGGCATCAGCGTGTACTGGGCCGACGCCCCCGTGCCGCACTGGCACTACATCACCTACGGCTTCTCCGAGCTGTATGCGAAGGAAAGCAGTGATGCCGACACCAGCGGTTACGGCTTCGAGCTGACCTTCCGCCTGGCGGCCAGCGCCGGCGAGGATGCCGGCAGCACGCCGCCGGTGTGGCCGTTGAACCTGCTGCAGAACCTGGCGCGCTATGTGTTCGGCAGCGGCAACGTGTTCGAAGATGGCCACCATCTCGACGCCAACGGCCCGATCGCGCTGGAGACGGACACCCGGCTCTGCCATCTGGCCTTCATCGCCGATCCGCAGCTGCCGGCGCGCGATACCGCCAACGGGCACCTGCAGTTCCTGCAGCTGGTCGGCTTGACCGATGAAGAAATGGAGGCGATCCGGCGCTGGTCGACCCGCGGCGTGCTGCAGGCCCTGCAGCCGGCGATGCCGCTGTGGATCACCGACCTGCACCGCGGCAACCTGCTCGATGACCCCGCGTTGGCTGCGCAGGCACGGGAGGGCAGTGAGCGTGAAGGCTCGACCACCGGCATGCTGTTCATCGAGACCCTGGGGTGGCGGCAGGAGGCGGGCGTGACCACGCTGGTGCTGGGCGCCGGCCAGGTTCCCAGCGTGTCCGAGCTGCTGGGCCTGCGCCTGCGCCATGGCAAGCCGCTGGAGCTGGTCAGCCGTGAGCGGCAGTGGACGTTCGTCCCGGCCGATGGCGACAGCGTTGAAGAGGTAGAAGGCGACAGCGCGCGCTGGCTGCTGGATGAGGCGGGGCTGCAGGCGATGGCAGCCGTGCCGGCCGAACGCGGCCTGTACCCGGTGGGGTCAAGGCTGCGCATCGAGGTGGTGCCGACCCAGCTGCGCGACGGCAAGGGTGCCGTCATCCGCGAGATCGGCTGAGCGCGACGAACGCGGCAGACGCGTAGAGTCGAGCTTGCTCGACTTATTGACCCGTGGTCGTTGGGGTCGGAGCCGTCTGCTGCGCAGACGGATCCGACCCCGCGTCTGGCCCCGTCCCGGCCTCAGGCCAGGCCTTCGGCCTTCAGCACGGCCTGCACGCCCGCGTCGGCTTCCATGCGGGTCTTGAATGCAGCCACGTTGTCCAGGCCGACCAGGTCGACCTTGGCGGCCGCCGCCCAGCGCAGGGTGATGTAGAAGTAGGGATCGGCGAAGCTGCGGAAACCGGCCAGCCACGGCTTGTCGGCCAGCTGCTTGTCGGCGGTTTCGAACAGGCCGCGCAGGCGCTTGCGCGCGGCGGCGCGGATGGCGTCGAACTGGCCTTCATCGGCGATGAACTTGGCCGGCCCGAACAGCGGCGAGAACGCCGGGTGCACGTCCGAATTGACGAAGGACAGCCAGCGGGTGGCTTCGGCGCGCTGCTGTGCGCTGCCATCGCCGGCCAGGCCGGCCTGCGGGAAGCTGTCGGCGATGTAGCCCATGATGGCTGCGTTCTGCAGCAGGATGAAATCGCCATCGACCAGCGCAGGCACCGCGCCGGCCGGGTTGATCTTGAGGAAGTCCGGACCCTTCAGGGTGTCCTTGTCCAGCAGTTCCACTTCATAGGGCTGGCCGGTCCACTGCAGGGCGATGTGGTCGGCGGTGGAACAGGCACCAGGCTTGCTGTACAGCTTCATGGGGACTCCAGGCGGGTGTGGCGGGAAACGTCCACTATCCCAGAGCCTGCCGGCGTGCGGCAACGCTGCCGCCGGCAACAGATCGTTACGACTGGCGAGGCTTGAGGTTCTGCACCTTATAGAAAGTGTGGTCGCCGATGGTCGCCACCTGGTAGGCATTGCGCCAGTTCGGGCTGGCAATGGACAGCGCGGCGAAGTGGCTGGCACCGGGGACGATCTCGCGGCGTTCGCCGGCCGGCAGCGCCCAGTTGCGCTCGGCGTCGAAGGCCACGTTCATCGCTTCGCTCCAGGCCGCGTCGTTGCCCAGCTGGGTGCCGGGGGAGACGATGGTCGGGGCGAACTGCTTGCGCGCGGTGACCACCTGGCACATCGAATCGCCCCACAGGCCGCTGTCGAGGCGGCGCAATGCGACTTCGGCGACGGCCTGCTGGCCGCGCAGGGTCTGGTCGCGGGCTTCCAGGTAAACGGTGGTGCTCAAACACAATGAATCAGCGGCCGGCTGCGGCAACAACTGCGACAGCCAGAGAATCCAGGCCAGTTTCATATAACTCCTTGCTCCGTGTGGGCCGCAGCCCGGGGTTCCAGCAGCGGGGGCTGCGGGCCGGGGTACGACTTGGCGTCATGGGGAGGCGGCCATCGGGGCCGCCCCGTGGGCGGCCCCAAAAGAAACGATCATCCGATCGAGGGGGCCGCGCCGGCTCACCGGGAACTGGCTGGTGAGCAGAAAGTTGGCGCAAGGTAGGGGGGCATTGCCGAACGCATCCTGAATCGGCTTGCTTGACATTCAGGTTGGGGCGAGGGGACGGAAATCACATTTTGTCCCCCATTCAGCCCCGTACTACAGCGCAGCAGCGGCGCGACTGCCCTGATCGATTGCTCGTTTTGCATCCAGCTCAGCCGCAACATCGGCACCGCCGATCACCTGTGCAGCGATGCCGGCGGCCTGCAGTTCGGCCTGCAGTGCGCGGTTCGGTTCCTGCCCGGCGCAGACCACCACGTGGTCGACCGGCAGCAGCTGCTCACTGCCATCCACACGGATGCGCAGGCCATCGTCATCCACGCCCAGGTACTCCACGCCGCCGAGCATGCGCACGCCCTTGGCCTTCAGCGTGGCGCGGTGGATCCAGCCGGTGGTCTTGCCCAGGCGCGCACCGGGCTTGCCGGCGCTTCGCTGCAGCAGCCACAGCCGGCGCGGCGAGGCTTCCACCTGCGGGCTGGCCAGCGCGCCGCGGGCCTCGAAATGGCGGTCCACGCCCCATTCGGCCATCCAGCGCTGCGGGTCCAGCGAGGGCGAGGGGCCGGCATGGCTGAGGAACTCGCCAACATCGAAGCCGATGCCGCCGGCACCGATGATCGCCGCGCTGGCGCCGACGTCGACCCGCCCCAGCAGCACGTCCAGGTAGGTGACCACCTTGGCGTGGTCGGCACCGGGGAAATCGACCTTGCGCGGGGTGATGCCGGTGGCCAGCACCACCTCGTCGAAGCCGGCCAGGGCAGCAGCATCGGCGCGGGTATCCAGGCGCAGCTGCACGCCGGTTTCCTGCAGCTTGTGGCGGAAGTAGCGCAGGGTCTCGTGGAATTCCTCCTTGCCCGGGATGCGCTTGGCCACGTTGAACTGGCCGCCGATCTCAGCGCCGGCATCGAACAGGGTGACCTGGTGGCCACGCTCGGCGGCCACCGTGGCGCAGGCCAGGCCGGCCGGGCCCGCGCCGACCACCGCGATCTTCTTCGGCGCGGTGGTGGGGTGGTAGACCAGCTCGGTCTCGTGCGCGGCACGCGGGTTGACCAGGCAGCTGGCCAGCTTGTTCTCGAACACGTGGTCCAGGCAGGCCTGGTTGCAGGCGATGCACGTGTTGATCGCATCGGCGCGGCCGGTACGGGCCTTGTTCGGCCACTGCGGGTCGGCCAGCAGCGGGCGCGCCAGCGACACCATGTCGGCGCCACCACCGGCCAGGATGCGCTCGGCCACTTCGGGCATGTTGATGCGGTTGGTGGCGACCAGCGGCACCTTCACGTGCGGCTTGAGCTTGGCGGTGACCCCGGCGAAGGCCGCGCGCGGCACCGAGGTGGCGATGGTCGGGATGCGCGCCTCGTGCCAGCCGATGCCGGAATTGATGATCGTCGCGCCGGCGGCTTCGATGGCCTGTGCCTGCTGCACGATCTCTTCCCAGTTGCTGCCGTCATCGACCAGGTCGACCAGCGAGAGCCGGTAGATGATGATGAAGTCCGGGCCGCAGGCCTCACGGATGCGGCGCACGATCTCCACTGCGAAGCGCATGCGCTGGCGCGCGTCGCCGCCCCAGGCATCGGTGCGCGTGTTGGTGCGCGGGGCGATGAACTCGTTGATGATGTAGCCCTCCGAGCCCATCACTTCGACGCCGTCGTAGCCGGCCTCGCGGGCCAGCTTCGCGCTGCGGGCGTAATCGGCGATATGGCGTTCGACGCCGCTGGCCGACAGCGCGCGCGGAGTGAACGGGTTGATCGGCGCCTTCAGCTTGGACGGCGCTACCGACAGCGGGTGATAGGCATAGCGGCCGGCATGCAGCAGCTGCAGGCAGATCTTTGCGCCGTGCTGGTGCGCGGCGGCGGTGAGCTGCTTGTGCGGGCGCACTTCCCAGGGCCACGACAGCTTGCCGCCGAACGGCTTCAGCCAGCCAACCACATTCGGGGCGAAGCCACCGGTGACGATCAGGCCGACGCCACCTTCGGCGCGCTCGGCGAAATAGGCGGCCAGGCGCGGGAAGTCGCGCGCGCGATCTTCCAGGCCGGTGTGCATCGAGCCCATCAGCACCCGGTTGCGCAGCTGGGTAAAGCCCAGGTCCAGCGGGGAGAACAGGTGCGGATAGGCAGTTTCGTTGGCTGGCGACATGGTCGATACGCTTGCGTACGGAAGCGCGCAGGGTGCCGCGAAACTGCGGCCGGGGCAAGGGCTGCCGCAGCGTCGGGTAGCGCCGGGCCATGCCCGGCGGCGCGGTCATCCGTGGCCGCGCTGCGCGCTCGCCGGGCGTGGCCCGGCGCTACCCCCCACCGGGCGGCCAATGCCGAACCAGCCCAGGGTGACGCCGCACAGCGGGCCGATCAGCATGGCGAAGGCCAGCGTGCCCAGGCCGATGTTGCCGCCCAGCCACCAGCCCACCGCCAGGGCACTGCCTTCGATGAGGGTGCGGACCTGCCAGATCGGCCGGCCGGTGCGCGCGTGCAGGCCGGTCATCAGCCCGTCGCGTGGGCCGGGGCCGAGGCGTGCGCCGATGTACAGGCCGGTGGCCAGAGCGATCAGCAGCAGGCCGGCGCAGAACAGCAGCAGCTGCCAGGCCAGGCCGGATGCCGGTGGCAGCAACCACAGGCCGAACTGCGCGGACGGGCCGATCAGCAGCACATTGAGCACGGTGCCCACGCCGGGTTTCTGCCGCAGCGGCCACCACAACAGCAGCACCGCCAGGCCGACGAGGTTGGTGACCAGGCCGAACGAAAGCGGCGAATGCAGGGTAATCCCCTGTGAAAGCACGTCCCACGGCGCCACGCCGATGGCCGCACGCACCATCAGGGCGATGCCGAATCCATACAGGAACAGGCCGGTGACAAGCTGGAGCAGGCGCAGGGGGAGGGCGGTGGGCATGGGGG
>NZ_JACVTT010000136.1:0-8296 GCF_016624665.1 Stenotrophomonas sp. S39
CCCACCCGGCCCATCCAGCCATCCAACCGCAACGATCAGCCACGAGGGGCTCTGCCGTTCGCCGCCTTCGGCGAAGCCGCGCTTCTCGGCAGGCAGCAGAGCAGTCGACTGACAGTCGACTCTACCAGTCGACTCTACCGTTCCGGTGCCGGTGTCGCCGCAGGCGCAGGCGCAGGCTCCGCCGCCGTATCCACCCGCGCGATCACCGACATCCCCGGCCGCAGCCGCGCCGCCAGTTCCTGCCCCGGATCAATCGAAATCCGGATCGGCAACCGCTGCACCACCTTGGTGAAGTTGCCGCTGGCATTGTCCGGACGCAGCACGCTGAACTCCGAACCGGTGGCCGGCGCGATCTGCTCCACGTGCCCGTGCAGGCGCTCGCCCTTGAACGCATCCACCGAGAACGTCACCGGCTGGCCGATACGCATCTGCCAGGTCTGGCCTTCCTTGAAATTGGCCACCACCCACAGCGCCTCCGGCACCAGGAACAGCAGTTGCGAGCCGGCCGCCACGTACTGGCCGACGCGCACGCTGGCCTCGCTGATCTGCCCGTCGCGCGGGGCGTGGATGACCGTATTGGCCAGGTCGATGCGCGCCAGTTCAAGCTGCGCCTGCGCGCTCTCGACCTGCGCTTCAAGGCTCTTGCGCGCGACCTGGGTCGATACCAGCGTCTCTTCGGCGATGCGGATCTGTGCCTGCGACTGCTGCACGCTGGCCTGTGCCGAGGCCTGGGTGGTGCGGAACTTGTCGCGGTCGTTGATCGACACCAGCTGCTGCGCCGCCAGTTCCTCGTAGCGCTTGGTCTCGTTGCGCGAGCGCTGCAGCTCGGCCTGGCCGGACGACAGGGTGGCACGCGCCGAGGCGATCTGCGCGCGGTTCTGCGCCTGCGACTGGTCCGAGTTGGCCAGCGCCGCGCGCGCGCTGTCCAGCGCCGCCTCGGCCTGCGCCACCTTCTGCGCGTAGATGCGGTCATCGATGCGCAGCAGCGGCTCGCCCTTTTTCACGTGCTGGAAGTCCTTCACCAGCACCTCGGTGACATAGCCGGCCACCTGCGGCGCCATCACCGTGATCTGCCCGCGCACATAGGCGTTGTCGGTGACCATCACGCTGCTGGTGAACGGCCACAGGCTCCAGGCGCGCAGGATCAGCGCGATGCCCAGCAGTGCCACCACCACCATCACCACCACGCTGCGCGCGCTGGGCTTGAGGTATTTCGGCGCCGCCGCCGGTGCGGCAGGCGTGGGAGCAGGCGCGGCGTCGGTCGGCGGTGGCCGCAAGGGGCGGAGACGGGTGGCGCTTGTGCCATTGCTTGAGCACGGCGGTGCGCAGCGACAGCAGCAGCAACCAGCACAGGAAGCCGATGGCCAGCCAGCCGCTCAGGGTGAACACATCATTGAAGGCGCGCACGTTGGCCTCGCGGCGGGCCGTGGTCGCCAGCTGCGCGGTGCCCTGCGCGCTGCGCAGCACCGGGTCGGTGATCTGCGCGGCGTAGATCTGCTGCTGGATGCGCAGGCGCTGCGCGACCACCGGGTCGGCGGGGTCGAGCTGGCTGGTGATGGCGCTGGAATAGAGCTGCTCGCGATGCAGCTGGAAGGTACCCAGCACGGCCGAACCGGCCAGGCCACCCAGGGTCTGGGTGATCGACAGCGTGACCAGGAAGGTGATCATGTGGTCCACGCCCTGCTTCAGCGCGGCGGAGATGCCGAGCATGATCAGCGGGCCCATGAACATGCCGGCACCGATCGAGGCCAGGAACTGGCTGATGTAGAAGTCGTGCGGCCGGTCCAGGCTAGTACGGCTCTGGTCGAAGAACGCGGCGGTGCCCAGCAGCAGGATGGCCATCAGCAGCTGTGCGATCAGCCGTTTCGGCCCGAAGGTGAGCGAGGCGCCGGCGATGCCGACGACCACCCCGGCCAGGATCACCACGAACAGCGGCCGCATCTGGTCCGGGCCCATGCCCAGCGTGCGCATCAGGTTGACCACGCCGTAGGACTGTTCGGTGGTGAGGAAGCGCAGCAGGAAGGCGCCGACGATGAAGTGCAGCACCGGCAACGTCGACAGCCAGCGGATCTGCAGCAGTGGATTGCGCCGGTAGTGCTCGATGACCAGGGCCGTGGTGGCCAGCGCGATCGAGGCCACCAGCGCCCAGCCCAGCCACGGCGTGTTCAACCACCAGCGCGTGTAGCCCTGCGCCAGCACCACCACCAGCAGTGCAACGGCCGGTGCCAGCAGGGCGAAGGTGAGGAAATCCAGCGGCTCGAAGGCCTTGATCTGCACGCCCGGCGGCAGCTTCAGCAGCACCACGGCGGCGAACGCGCACAACGCCAGGCCCGCCTCGAACGAATACAGCTGGTGCCATTGGCCGGTATCGACCAGCGCCGGCGAGACGATCCAGGCGATCGGCACCGCCAGCTGCGACAGGCCCACGCCGATCACCAGCAGGTTGCCGGTGAAGCGCCGCGGCAGCGCCTGCAGCATGTACAGCGTGCCCAGCGTCGAGCAGGCCGCACCGGCAAAGCCGCTGGCGGCGCGGGTCAGCATCGTGGTTTCGAAACTGCCCACGAACAGGTGCAGCACCGCCAGTGCCGCATACAGGCCCAGGCCGATCTCGGCGAACAGGCGGATGCCGTACTGCTGGCGGAACTTGAAGGCCAGCAGGTTGGCGGTGACATTGACCATGGCATAGGCGGCCACCAGCCAGCTGCCCTGGGTGGGCGTCAGCGCGAGCTGGCCCTGCAGGAAGGGCAGGTTGGCGGTGACCAGCGCATTGCCCAGGCCACCGGTGATGGCCACCAGCAGTGACACCAGCGCATAGGCCGCGCGGCGGTACGGAGGATGCCAGGGCATCGAGGCCGAACCGGGCATGGTCGGCTTCTCGTGCTCCTCCCAGTCCGGAACCGGCTTGAGATACGGCTGGACCATCAGCGCCCCTGGTTGGCTGCTCCCTGGAGGCCGCCACGCAGCAGTTGCAGGGCGCGCCCGGCCAGGTGGGCGCGCTCCTCGCGGGTCTTGCCACGCAGGGCTGCACCCAGCATGCCCGAGATCAGTGAAATATCCGTCTTTTCCAGGTCGGGCCGGCACAGGCCGGCGGCCTTGGCGCGGGCGATGGGGGCTTCCAGCAGGTCGCGCACCGTTTCGCGGGCGATGCGCATGGCCGCCACGTCCGAATCCACCGCGCGCCAGTAATCGGCCAGCGCCGGCGAGTCGATGATGCGCTGGGCCATGCCTTCGAAGACCTCGAACAGGGCGTCATCGCGGTCGCCCAGTTGTTCCACCTGGCGGCGGATGCGGTCCACGGTCCGCTGCAGCAGCGCCTGGATCAGGGCGGTGCGGTCGGGGAAGTTGCGGTACAGGGTCGCGCGGCCCACCTGGGCGCGTTCAACCACCAGGTCCAGTGGCGCGGTAACGCCGTGTTGGCCGAACACATGGTCGGCGGCATCGAGGATGAGGGCGCGGCGGGCAGCAGCATCGGCACGTTGGGTGGTCATGGCTTCAGTATCGGACAAATATGTCCGGTTGGCGAGACGTTGAGTGACGGGAATGTCCGTTTGTTGCTGTACGCACATCTTTGTAAATGCGACGTGAAGATCACGGTGCCGGGAGCCCGCGCATAAA
This sequence comes from Stenotrophomonas sp. S39, assembly GCF_016624665.1. NCBI lineage: Bacteria > Pseudomonadati > Pseudomonadota > Gammaproteobacteria > Lysobacterales > Lysobacteraceae > Stenotrophomonas > Stenotrophomonas sp. S39. The sequence continues at coordinate 3,616 of NZ_JACVTT010000136.1, forward strand.
AAACGGGGGCCATGAAGGCCCCCGGGAGAGAACGGCGATGAACGTCACCAGGAAATGCTTGGCTGGGGTCAGTAGTTCCACGCCATGCGTGGATGACCGATCAGAAGTACGCGCGGATGCCGAAGGCGACACCACGGCCCGGCAGCGGCGAGTAGTCACGCAGCAGCGAGGTATGCGGACGCACTTCGCGGTTGGTCAGGTTGCTGCCATCCAGGAACACCTCGTAGCTGTTGCTGTCGCTGCGGTCCCAGCGGTAGGCGAAGTGCGCATCGACCAGGGTGTAGCCGTTGCTCGGCTCCTCGTTCTGGGCCACGTCCTTCTGCCGGCTGTAACGCACCGCGCCGACCGAGGCGCGCCAGCCGTCCTTCGCCCAGCGCAGGTCGGCGCCGACACGGGCCGGGGCGATGCGCGGGAGGTAACCGGTGTTGGCCAGGTCCACGCTGTAGTTGTGGTTGTGGTCGCCATGCGGCACGGCGATGTCCAGCGTACGGCTGCCGTTGCCGTCCAGCTTGGCCTGCACGTAGTCACCGAACACGCGCAGGTCCCAGTCGCCGGCGCCGCCTTCGAACAGGTGCACCAGCGCCTCGGCCTCGGCACCCTTGAACACCGCATCCTGCTGGGTCCAGGTACGCACCGGCAGGCCTTCGGTGATGCCGGTGTCGGCCAGGTAGATGAAGTCCTTGAACTTCGTCTGGTAGATCGCCGCAGAGAAGTCCAGGCGATCGCTGTGGGTGTGGATGCCCAGCTCGACACGCTGGCCGTGCTCGGTCTTCAGGTCTGCGTCGCCGATTTCCAGCGAGCGGGTCGCGATGTGCGCACCGGCGGCATACAGCTCTTCATTGGTCGGCGCACGCTCGGAGCTGTCCACGCCGATGCGCAGGTCGACCGCATCGTTGAGCTTCCAGATGCCGGCGGCGGACAGGTTGGTGGCGTCGAACTTGCGGCGGCGGTAGTCACCGGTCGGGTCCAGCTTGACCTGGTCGTGGCGGCCACCCAGTTCCAGCTTGAACGGGCCGAACTGCTTTTCCTGCAGCACGAACAGGCCGACGTTCTTCGTGTTGGTGTCCGGCACGAAGGCTTCTTCACCCTTGGCGCCGAAATCGCTGTTGCCGAACTGCAGGCCGAAGGCGCCGTCCCAGCCGCCGATCTGCTGCTGCACGGCTTCCACGCGCGTCTCGATGCCACGGTTGGTGAAGCGGGTGGACGGCGTGCCGGCCTCCAGTTCCACGTGCTCGTAATCGGTGTAGGCCACGCGCGCGTTGACGTTCTTCAGGAACGACACCGGGTTGTAGATGCCGGCCTTGGTCTCGAAGCGGTTCTGCACCATGTCGATGCGGACGTCGTGCTCGTCGCCTTCCTCCTCCTCGTCGCCATGGTCGTGGTCATCGCCATCGGCATGCACGTGGGCGCCGTTGGGGATGCCGTAGTTGGTGCGGTAGGTGCTGGCCGACACGCCGAAGTAACCGCCTTCGCCCAGCCAGGTGGCACCGACGCCACCGGCACGGGTGCGGATGGAGCTGTTGTCCAGGCGGCCGCGGCGCGGCTCTTCGCCTTCCTCGCCCGCGTGGTCGTGGTCATGGTCTTCGTGGTGGTCTTCCAGGCTGTCGATCACCGCGTAGCCGGGGATGCGGTAGTCATCGCCGTTGCGCACCAGGCCATCGACGTGCAGCACGACATTGCCGCTGACACCGTCGAGGCGGAACATGCCGCTGCGCTCGTCGTTGACCGAGTTGCCACGCAGTTCGGCGCGGCCGCTCAGCGGGCGGTCCGGCAGCTCGCGGGCGATGCGGCCGTCGACCACGTTCACCGCGCCGCCGATGGCGCCGCTGCCGAACAGCAGGGTGGCCGGGCCCTTCAGCACTTCGATCTGGTCAGCCAGGAAGGGTTCGATGCTGGTGGCGTGGTCGGCGCTGACGGTGGAGGCATCCATGTTGCCCATGCCGTTGGACAGCACGGCCACGCGCGGGCCTTCCTGGCCGCGGATGATCGGGCGGCCGACGCCGGGGCCGAAGAAGGTGCTCTGCACGCCGGGCAGCTTGGCCACGGTGTCACCCAGGGTGCCGGCCTTCTGCTCGTCCAGGCGCTCGCCGGCCAGCACGTCCACCGGGCGCGCCAGCGACTCGGCATCACCCTGCAGCGGGGAGGCGGTGACCTGCACTGACGACAGCTCGGTCAGGTGGCGGTCACGATGGGTGTCCTGGTCGGCGGCGGCAAAAGCGGCCGACGGCAGCAGGGCGGCGAGGGCGATGGCCAGCGAATGTGGCTTGAAACGAGGGGCGTGAGAGGGCATCCGGTGCTTCCTTTGTTACATTGTATCAATCGGGTGGCGCACGTATCCCGTCGTGGGACAGGGGGAGGGAAACCGTGCGGGTCGGGGATGGATGTTATATTATTCCATAACGATTCGCCGACCCTGCTGGAAGTCATGTCCCTGTCCTCCTCCTTCCGCCGCCTGCTCGACCGCTTCGGCGCCACTGGTTCGATGCTGTGCGCCGTGCACTGCGCGGTGATCCCGGTGCTGCTGGCGATCGCCCCCTCGCTGGGCCTTTCGTTCTGGCTGAGCGACGGGGTGGAAATGACCCTGGTGGTGTTCGTCACCCTGCTCGGGCTGTTCAGCCTGGTCATGGGCTACCGCCGCCATGGTGCGCTGCGCGCGCTGGGCTTCCTGCTGCCGGGCCTGGTCGCCCTGTGGGCGGGCGTGCTGGTCGACGCGCTGCATCACAATGCGGTGCCGCACGCGGTGGTGATGACCCTCGGCGGCCTGCTGGTGGGCGTGGCCCACCTGGTCAACCTGCGCCTGAACCACGTCCACGTCCATGATGCCAGCTGCGCGCACTAGGCGCGTCGTGTTAGGCTTTCCGATCGTGCGCGGGGGCGTCCAGCAAGACGGCCCCGCCGAACCCGTGTCAGCACGGGGTAACCAGATTTCACACTTTAGGAGTTGAAGACATGGGTAAGGGTGACCGCAAGACCGCCAAGGGCAAGCGCTACAACGCCAGCTACGGCAACGCCCGTTCGCACACCGCGAGCAAGGTCGCTGTAGGCGCCGGTGCCCCGGTTGCCAAGAAGACCGTGGCCAAGGCTCCGGCCAAGAAGGCCGTGGCGAAGAAGGCTGCTGCCAAGGCCTGATCCGGCCGGGTAGAGGTCCAAGGAAAAACGCGGCGCCTGGCGCCGCGTTTTTTTTTGTGCCCGGCATGGGTGCCCCTGCCGGGGCCTGCCGGTAGCGCCGGGCCATGCCCGGCGGCCGTTGTGGTTCAGCGCAGCGCCTTCTGCAACGTTTCGGCGTTGCCATCGTTGGGCGCGGCCGGCACCTGCAGCAGATGGGCCAGCAGCGGGTAGACATCGACGTTGTCGAAGCCATCGATCACCAGCCCCTGCTGGAACGAGGGGCCGCGCGCCACGAACATCGCGCGCATCGACGGCAGGGCATTGTCATAGCCGTGCGAACCACGATCCTGGTGGTCGCGCTTGGCGATCCGCTCGGCGTGCAGTGCGTCCCAGCCTTCATCCATCTGGCAGACGATGGGCGGCACACGCGGGTGCGAACCGTACTGCCAGCGCGCCGGCAGCGATTCCTTCTTCCAGCATTCGTAGTGCGCGTGGCGGCCCAGCAGGGCGCGCTCGGCCTGTGCCTCGCGGCCCGCCAGCGGCGCGAAACCGACCGACTGGCCCTGGCTGACGTTGCGCGCGATGGAGGGATCGACCATCGATTCGGTGGACACCACATGGCCTTCGGCCACACCGGCCATGCCGTGGTCGGAGACCACGATGACGTTGGTGCTGGCTGCCAGCCCGCCGGCATCCAGGCCATCGAGCACCTGGCCGATGATCTGGTCGGCCTGCATGATCGCATCGCGGTACTCGGCCGAATCGGGGCCGTGGTTGTGGCCGGCCTTGTCGACGTTTTCCATGTACAGCGTGGTCAGCCGCGGCGCATCGGCATCGGTCTGCGCCAGCCATTCCAGCACGGTGCGCGCGCGCTGCTGCAGCGGTTCCTTGCCATCGTAGACCTGCCACTGGCTGGGGCGGGTGCCATCGATCTCGGCCTCGCTGCCCGGCCACGACGTGGTCGCGGTACGCACGCCCACTTTCTCGGCGCCGACCCAGATCGGTTCGCCGCCCCACCAGGCGCTGTTGGTCACCGCATCGCGGTCACCCAGGCTGAAGCGGCCGAGCTGTGCATCGTCCATGCTGTTGTTGACGATGCCGTGGTGGTCCGGGCGCAGGCCGGTGACGATGGTGTAGTGGTTGGGGAAGGTGAGCGACGGATAGGAAGGGGTCATCCAGCGCGCACGCACGCCGGTATCGATGATGCGCTGCAGGTTCGGGGTGATCCCCCGGTCCAGCGCATCGGCGCGCAGGCCATCGATGGAAACCAGCAGCAGTTTCGGCGGCGGCGCGTCGGCGCGCGCGACCGGCGCGGACGAAGAAGGCGTGGTCGTGCAGGCCGCCAGGGGCAGCAGCAATGCCAGCGAGCAGGTCAGGCGTACGGAAGTCATCTGGCAATCATAAGCCGCAGCAATGACGTGCCCAAGACACGGCGCGCAAAAGCGCGTGTCGAGCAAGGTGGACACCTACCAACAGCCGCTCGGAGTCGACACAGTAGAGCCACGCCATGCGTGGATGATTTATTCGATATCCGACAGATGTGCCGACCAACGGTCGGCACCCACCAACAGCC
>NZ_JACVTT010000137.1:0-8149 GCF_016624665.1 Stenotrophomonas sp. S39
GCTTGCGAAGCAGTGCTTCGCAAGCAAAGCGCCCTCACCCATGGGGGCTCGTAGGCGCCATCCATGGCGCCTGCGGTCCCGCGCCCCTGCCCCGCCCGGCCTCTGACACATTCCGGCGGTTCCCCCGCCACGGAAAGAAAAAAGAAGAGCAAGAGCAAGGGCAAGAGCAGAAGCAGCATTCCGGGTGGCTGCCGTGTTGGACCAGCCCCCTACCCCACTTCGATCTGACAGATCTCATCCACGCATGGCGTGGATCTACCGTGTCGACCAAGGTCGACACCTGCCAGGAGCCGCCGGTACCAGCCGCCGCGGGAAAGTGTCGGGGGTGGGGCGGTGTGGGTTGGCAGGACCGTTGGCGCCATGGATGGCGCCATCGAGCCCCCATGGACGGGTTTACGGCGTGTCCTGCCAACCCACACCGCCCCGCCCAACCCGCAGAAACCCAGAGCCGCTTTGGCTTTGGCTTTGGCTGTTGCTCTGGCTTTGGCGTCTGCAGGTGCAGGGCGCAGCCCTGCCGAACACCCCTCCGCTGCGCTCGCCGGGCACGGCCCGGCGCTACCCGTAATGAAAAAGCCGCCTTTCGGCGGCTTTCTCATTACTTCAGCTTGATCTCGCGCAGGCGTTCCTCGAGGAAGCCGTGGGCGGTGATCGGCTCCGGGTACCGGCTCGGGTTCTCCGGGGTGATGCACGACGGCAGCACGTCGATCAGGAAGTCCGGGTTCGGGTGCAGGAAGAACGGCACCGAGTAGCGCGGCTGGCGGGCCAGCTCACCCGGGGGGTTGACCACGCGATGGATGGTCGACGGGTACACGTGGTTGGTCAGGCGCTGCAGCATGTCGCCGATGTTGACCACGATGGTGTCCGCGTCGGACGTGAACGGTACCCACTCGCCCTCATGCGACTGCACTTCCAGGCCTGCGGCGCTGGCGCCGACCAGCAGGGTGATGAAGTTGATGTCGCCATGGGCACCGGCACGCACGTTCGGAATGTCGTCGGTGGTGATCGGCGGGTAGTGGATAGGGCGCAGGATCGAATTGCCGAAGTTGGTCTTGTCGGCGAAGAAGTCTTCCGGCAGGCCGATGTGCAGGGCCAGTGCCGACAGGACGCGCGAGCCCAGGTTGTCCAGCGCCTGGTACAGGCCGTAGCCGCGCTCGCGGAAGCCCTCGACCTCGCTCGGCCACAGGTTCGGCGCCATCACGTCACGGTACTTGGAGTCGTCGGCGATCTCGCGGCCGATGTGCCAGAACTCCTTCAGGTCGAAGTGCTTGGAGCCCTTGGCGGTTTCCACGCCGAACGGGGTGTAGCCGCGGGCGCCGCCGCTGCCGGCCACGTGGTACTGGCGCTTGACCTCGTCCGGCAGGGCGAAGAAGGCCTTGAACACGTCGTAGGCCGCGTCGATGTCGGCCTGCGGGATGCCGTGGTTGCGGATGCCCGCGAATCCCCATTGGCGGTAGGCCGCGCCCAGCTCGGCCACGAAGGCCTCGCGGTCGCTGTCAAAACGGGTGATGTCGAGGGTCGGGATCTGGCTCACAGCGGTTCCTGGCTTGTCGTTGGGTCAATGGGCCGGCAGCTGTCTGCCGGCCAGCCTGAACATTGTGACAGATCGGCCGAAGTACGCCATCGATACATTGAAACAAACCGATACAATGCGCCACCCGCGCGAGCAGGCGGCCCCTCCCGGCGCCCATGCAGCACGTCCCCTGCCCCCTGCCCGCCCGCTCCTGCACCATGTCCGCCGCCTCGCCCGATTCCGCCCCTGCCCCGCTTTCCGCACCTGACCGCCGCTGGCGCCGGCTGGCGTGGTGGTCGTTGTTCGTCGCCGCCAACGCAGCGCTGGCCCTGTTGATCACGCTGGGCAACGTGCCGCTGCGCGACAACCCCGGCGGCGGTCTCGGCCTGGCCTACCTGGCGGTCGCCCTGCCCGGCCACCTGCTGGCGCTGGGCGCGCTGGCCGGTGCGCTGCCTCTGGCGATCGGCCTGTGGCCGCGCAGCGCGCGCCCGCTGACGCTTTCAGCCATCGCACTGCAGGGGCTGTGGCTGTGCCTGCTGCTGGTCGACGCCAAGGTGTTCGCCCTGTACCGGTTCCATCTCAATGCGATGGTCGCCAACATGGTGTTTGGCGGCGCGCTGCAGGACCAGGTCAGCCTGTCGTGGGAGACCTGGCTGCAGGTGGCCGGCCTGGTGGCGGCCCTCTTTGCTGCCCAGGCGCTGCTGGCCTGGGCCTGCTGGAAGCTGCTCTCGCCGGCGCCGCACCAGCACCGCGTGCTGCAGGCCTGGACCGCCGTTGCCCTGCTGATGGGCGGCGGCCAGGTCGCCACCGCCTACTACGATGCGCTGGGCGAGCGCGCGGTGATCAGCCAGTGGAACTACCTGCCCTGGGCGCAGCCGATCACCGCCAAGAGTTTCATGCGTCGGCTGGGCGTACACAGCCAGCAGCAGGCCGGCCTGCCCGATCCGCGCCACGCCCAGCTGCAGTATCCGCTGCAGCCGCTGCGTTGCCAGAGCCACCGCCGGCCCAACGTGCTGATGGTGGTGCTGGAATCGCTGCGGCACGACGCGCTGACCCCGCAGTACATGCCCCACACCGCGGCGCTGGCCGGCTCGGCCCGCGTCTACGACCACCACCTCAGCACCGGCAACGCCACCCGTTACGGTCTGTTCGGCCTGTTGTACGGCCTGCCGGGTGGCTACTGGCCGAGCATGCTGGACGAGCAGCGCGGCTCGCAGCTGTTCAAGGTGCTGCAGCAGCAGGGCTACGACCTGCATCTGTACGGCAGTGCACCGCTGTACAGCCCCGAGTTCGACCGCACCGCATTCGCCGATGTGCGTGACCAGCTGCACCAGGGCCCGACCGGGCTGGATCCGTCCGCGCGCGACCAGAGCATCGTCGCGTCCCTGCAGCAGGACATCACCCGCAGCCAGGCCGCGCAGCGCCCCTGGTTCGGTTTCGTCTTCCTCGATTCCACCCACGCGCCGTACCACATGCCGGCCGGCTATCCGCCGGTGGCCACGCCGATGGCCGCCGATATCGACTTCCTCAAATTCGGCCCGGACCATGATCCGGCGCCGGAGTTGAACCGTTATCACACGGCCGTGCACTACGCCGACAGCCTGGTCGGCCAGCTGCTCGACCAGCTGCGCGCACAGGGCCTGGAGCAGGACACCATCGTGCTGGTGACCGGCGACCACGCCGAAGAATTCAACGACCTCGGCCTGAACTACTGGGGCCACAACGGCAACTTCTCCAACCACCAGGTGCAGGTGCCGTTCGTGCTGCGCTGGCCGGGCGAAGCCAGCGGCCACGACGCGCGCACCAGCTCCCACGAGGATTGGGTGCCGACGCTGATGCGGCACGCACTGGGCTGCGAGAACGCGCTGGGTGATTTCAGTACCGGCCAGGATCTGCTGGCCGTGCCGCAGGGCCAGCGCTCGCTGGTGGTGGAGAGCTGGTCGCAGCGCGCGGTACGCCACGGCGAGGTGATCTACGTGTTCGACAAGTTCGGCAACGCCACCGCAGTGGACCAGGACTACCTGCCCCTACCGCAGCAGGCGCCGGACCCGGCCGCACTGCGCACCGCATGGGACGCGCTCACGCGCTTCCGCAACCGTTGAAATCCAGGACAGATTCACGATGAACCGCCCGTTGCGCATCCTCCACACCGAAGCCGCCAAGGGAATGGGTGGCCAGGAGATCTACATTCTTCGCCACATGCAGGTGATGCGTGCGCGCGGCCACGAGGTTGCGCTGCTGTGCCAGCCCGACGCGCGGCTCGGTACGCTGGCCCGCGATGATGGCTTCACCGTGCACACCCTGCGCATGGGTGGCATGGCCCGCCTGATGCGCGGCATCTGGTCGGTCTCGCGCCTGGTACGCCGCGAGCGCTACGACGTGGTCAACACCACCAGCCGGCGCGACACGCTGATCGCCGCTGCGGGCGCACGCCTGGGCGGAACGCCGCTGGTGGTGCGCTCGCGCCACCTGATGAGCCCGGTCAACTCGCTGCTGACCTATACCGGGCTGCCGCACCGGGTCATCACCGTGAGCCTGTTCGTCAAGCAGCTGCTGGCCGAGCGTGGCATCGCCGGCGGGAGCATCGGGATCGTGCCGCCCATCGCGGTACCGCCGCGCTGGACCGACATGCGCAAGGAAGACCCATGGCAGTGCCTGCAGGACGTGCGCGCCGAGGTCCGTGCCGAACTCGGCTTCAGCGACGAGGACATCGTGGTCGGGTGCGTGGCCGTGCTGCGCGAGCCGAAGGGCCATGCCGACCTGCTGCGCGCGATCGCGCCGCTGTGCAAGGCCAACCCGCGACTGCACCTGGTGGTGGTCGGCAATGGCGAGGCGGTCATGCAGCGCCTGCTGGCGATGCGCGAAGAACATGGCCTGCAGCAGCAGGTACACCTGCTCGGCTACCGTGACAGCGCCTGCCGCCTGATGACCGGCTTTGACATCTTCGCCCTCGCCTCGCACAAGGAGGCCGCCGGCACGGTGTTCCTGGAGGCCGCCTACGTGGCCGTGCCGATCGTGGCCACGCGGGTGGGCGGCGTGCCTGAAATGGTGCTGGAGGGCAGCAATGCGATCCTCACCCGGCTGGGCGACAATGGCGCGCTGACCGCTGCGCTGCGCCTGCTGGTGGACGATCCGCAGCGGCGGCAGCTGATGGGCCGTGCAGGCTGGGACTGGATGCGCAGTGCGCACGACTTCAGCCCGGCCGGGCATGGCGAAACCACCGAATCCTATTACCACCAGTGGCTGAAGGAGCTGGGACATGGCTGATGCGCGAACTGTTCCGGTGCTGATGCACCACCACGTCAGCCCCTCGCCGGGGATGATCACCGTCTCGCCGGAAAACTTCGAGAGCCAGATCGCCTGGCTGGCCGACAACGGCTGGACGTCGCTGACCCTGGACCAGTACGCCGGCTTCCTGGCCGGCAAGCCGGTGCCGCGCCGGTCCATCGTCATCACCTTCGATGATGGTTACCTGGACAACTGGGTGTACGCGCACCCGATCCTGCAGAAGTACGGCATGCATGCGGTGGTGTTCGTGGTGACCGGCTGGATGGGCGAAGGCGACGTACGCCCGCATGCCGGCATCGCCGGGGCCACGCTGCCGGCGACGCCGGACCACCGTGGCTGCGAAGCGGCGATCTTCGAGGACGACCGCAGCGATGCGGTGATGATGCGCTGGAGCGAAGCGCGCGCAGCCATCGAGGCCGGCACCTTCGAAGTGCACTGCCATACCCACACCCACACCCGCTGGCTGCGCCGTGATGACCTGGACCGCGCACAGCGCCGTGCCGGCATCAGCCAGGACCTGGCGATCTCGCGGCAGGTGCTGCAGGACAAGCTGGGCGAAGTGTCCGACACCCTGTGCTGGCCCTACGGCGATTTCGACCAGGATCATGTCGAGGTGGCCCGCGAGCACGGCTTCCGTTACCTGCACACCACCCATCCGTTCGGCCGCAACGTGGTCGGCGGCGATCCGGAGCGGATCTACCGCTTCGCGATCCGCAACCGCCCGGCCAGCTGGCTGCGCAAGCGCATCGCGCAGAGCTACAACCCGCTGATCGCGCCGTTCTTCAACGGCTTCAAGGCGCGCCAGAAGAAGATGGTGCCGGGGCCCTGATCACGCACCCCGCGCTGCGGAAAACAAAAACGCCCCGGTCTCCCGGGGCGTTTTCCGTCTGGGCCCAGCGCAGCGGCCTCAGGCGGAGGCTGCCGCCTTCACTGCGGCCGACAGGCGATCCAGCGTGTCCTGCATCAGCACGGCCTCGTCGGCTTCGACAGTGACGCGCACCACCGGCTCGGTGCCGGACGGACGCAGGAACGCGCGACCGCGCCCCGCCACTGCCTGCTGTGCTTCGGCCAGCGCCGACTGCACGCTGTCCGCCTGCACGGTGGTCTTTGCCGAGACATCACCCAGGCGCACGTTGACGGTCTTCTGCGGCACCTTGGCCAGCGGCTGCAGGGCCTGGCGCAGGGTCTGGCCACTGCGGCGCAGCGCCACCAGTACCTGCAGGGCGCTGACGATGCCGTCGCCGGTGGTTGCGCGATCCAGGCACAGCAGGTGGCCGGAGGCTTCGCCGCCGAGCACGCCGCCGCCTTCCACCAGCGCCTGGTGCACGTAACGATCACCCACGTTGCTGCGCACGAACGGGATCTGCAGTTCGCCCAGGGCCTTTTCCAGGCCGAAGTTGCTCATCAGCGTGCCGACCACCGGACCGCGCAGGCGGCCGTCGGCCTGCCACGCACGGGCCAGGATGTAGAGCAGGTCGTCGCCGTCAACCGGGTTGCCCTGGTCGTCGGCCATCAGCACGCGGTCGCCGTCGCCATCGAAGGCAATGCCCAGGTCCGCGCCGGTCTGGCGCACCTTGGCCGCCAGGTTGTCGATGTGGGTCGAACCCACGCCGTCGTTGATGTTGACGCCGTTGGGTTCGGCACCGATGCCGATCACGTCGGCACCCAGCTCACGGAACAGCAGCGGCGCGATCTGGTAGGTCGCACCGTGGGCGCAGTCCAGCACCAGGCGCACGCCACGCAGGTCGAAGGTGCGCGGCACGCTGGCCTTGCAGAACTCGATGTAGCGGCCGACCGCTTCGCGCGCACGCGCCGCCTTGCCCAGCTTTTCCGACTCGGCCGTGGTGAACGGCACGTCCAGCGCTGCTTCCAGCGCCAGCTCGGTGGCGTCATCAAGCTTCTCGCCCTGGGCGGAGAAGAACTTGATGCCGTTGTCGTAGTGCGGGTTGTGCGAGGCACTGATGACCACGCCGGCATCCACGCCCAGGGTGCGGGTGAGGAAGGCCACCGCCGGGGTCGGCATCGGCCCCAGCAGCTGCACGTCGGCACCGGCGGCCACCAGGCCGGCTTCCAGTGCGGCTTCGAACATGTAGCCGGAAATGCGCGTGTCCTTGCCGATCACCACGATCGGGCGGCGCCCGTCGTGGCCGCGCTGGTCGACCAGCACGCGACCCAGCGCATTGCCCAGGCGCATCACGAAGTCGGCCGAGATCGGGCTCTGCCCGACGCGGCCGCGGATGCCGTCAGTACCGAAGTACCTGCGGCCTGCCATTACGCAGCCTCCGGCGCCGGCGCCGGCTGGCGGCCGAGCATGGCCAGCAGGTCGGACAGGCGATCTCGCATTTCACGGCGGTCGCAGATCTGGTCGATGGCACCGTGTTCCAGCAGGAACTCGGAGCGCTGGAAGCCTTCAGGCAGCTTCTCGCGCACGGTCTGCTCGATCACGCGCGGGCCGGCGAAGCCGATCAGCGCCTGCGGCTCGGCGATGTTGATGTCGCCCAGCATGGCGAAGGAGGCCGACACGCCACCGGTGGTCGGGTGGGTCAGCACCGAGATGTACGGCAGGCCGGCTTCACGCAGCTTGCCCAGCGCAGCGGAGGTCTTGGCCATCTGCATCAGCGAGAACAGGCCTTCCTGCATGCGCGCGCCGCCGCTGGCGGAGAAGCACACGTAGGGGGCACCGATCTCGACCGCCGTTTCAGCGGCCAGGGCGAAGCGCTCGCCGACCACCGAACCCATCGAACCGCCCATGAAGGCGAAATCGAAGGACGACGCCACCAGCGGACGGCCCTTGAGCAGGCCGCGCATGGCGATCAGCGCGTCGTACTCGCCGGTGTTCTTCTGCGCGATCTTGATGCGCTCGCTGTACTTCTTCTGGTCCTTGAACTTGAGCAGGTCCGTCGGGCCCAGGCGCGCACCGATCTCGGTAGTGCTGTCAGCGTCGAACAGGGCCGCCAGGCGCGCGCGGGCGCGGATCGCCATGTGGTGACCGCACTTCGGGCAGACCTCCAGGTTCTCTTCCAGCTCGGGGCGGTACAGCGCGCTGCCGCAGCTGCTGCACTTTTCCCACAGGCCCTCGGGGACGCTGCGCTTCTTGCTGGGGGTGTTGTCGGTGCGGATGCCGGACGGCATCAACTTGCTGAGCCAACTCATGCGGGAGGACACTTCCGTTCAGGGCGGCCCGAGGGCCGCAAAGGCGGACAGTCTAGCTCCGCTGCCCCCGCCCGTGCACCCCTTGCGGGGCACGGGCCGGCAGGAAAAAACCATGCTGGGACGTACGTTTAGCGCCGGTAGCGCCGCGCCATGCCCGGCGTTGGTAGTGGCGGCCGCTGGCCGGCATGCCATGCAAGA
>NZ_JACVTT010000138.1:0-7951 GCF_016624665.1 Stenotrophomonas sp. S39
GCCGGCGGCTGTTGGTGGGTGCCGACCGTTGGTCGGCACATCTGTCAGATAGCGAATGAATTCATCCACGCATGGCGTGGATCTACTGGCAACGCCGGCTGTTGGTAGGTGTCGACCTTGGTCGACACCTCTGTCAGACATCGATATCCGACTCCGCGCCGACCAGCGGTCGGCACCCACCGTCAGCAACCGGACCCACCCCGCCATCCCACGGAATGCAGGCTTTTGAAGTTGATTGCAGCAGGTGCAGGGCTGCAAGCCCTGCAGAAGAACCCCCCCTACAGCACCTGCGGCCGGCACAGCAGGCTGAAACTGGCACCGCCCAGCCGCGACTCCCCGGCCGTCACACGGAACCCGTGCAGGCCAGCAATGGCCGCCACGATCGACAGGCCCAGGCCGAACCCCCCGCCTTCGCTCGCATCGGCCCGATGGAACCGCTGGAACACCAGGCTGCGCTCCGCCTCGGGAATGCCCGGGCCGGAATCCTCCACCACGATGCACGTGGCAGTGTCCTGTACCCGCGCGGCCAGCCGCACCCGGCCGCCCTCCGGCGCAAAACGGATCGCGTTGTCGAGCAGGTTGCCGATCGCTTCGAACAACAGCCCGCGATCACCCACCACGCCCGGCAGGTCCGCCGCCAGTTCCAGCTCCAGCCATTGGCCCTTTTCCTCGGCCAGCGGCGCGTAGAACGCATGGATCTCCTGCAGCAGCGCCTCCGGCGCCAGCGCGACGAAACCGGAGCGGCGCTGGTGGTCCTCCAGCTCGGAAATACGCAGCAGCGCGCGGAAACGCGCCATCAGCGTATCGGTCTCGTCCAGCACCTGCTCCAGCGCAAGCGCCTGCGGTTCACCATCGCCCACCTGCTGGCGCATGCGGTACAGCTGCGCGCGCAGCCGGGTCAGCGGCGTGCGCAGGTCGTGGGCGATGTTGTCGCACACCCCTTTGACCTCGGTCATCAACTGCTCGATGCGGTCGAGCATCGCATTGACGATCGAAGCCAGCATGTCCAGTTCATCGCGGCGGCTGGACAACGGCAGGCGCTGCCCCAGGTTGCCGGCCACGATCTGCGCGGTGGCCTGTTCAATGGCCTGGATGCGCCGCAGTGGCCGCCGGCGCAGCAGGTGCCAGCCGAGCAGGCCGGGCACCAGGGTCAGCGACACGCCCCACAGCAGCGCATCCAGAATCAGGTGATTCACCTCGTTCAAGGGCCCGCTGTAGCGCACCAGCACCAGGATGCGGCCATCGCGGGTCGGCATCGCCAGGCCGAAGCCACGCTTGCCCTGCGCGTTGGCATCGGTGATCGGCAGCCCCGATACCGGGTGCGCGCTGCCATCGCGCGGCAGTTGCGCCGGCAGGGTTTTCAGCACGCCGGCCAGCGGCTGACCCTGCGGGCTGAACAGCCCGTAGGCGTCGATGCCATGCAGGTCGTAGCGGCGGTTCTCGCGCAGGGCTTCGGTCAGCGCGTCGCCGGTGAAGTGTTCGAACAGGTGCGCCCGCTGCAGGACCGCCGACTGCGCCAGCTCGTCCAGGTACAGCGACACCCGCCAGTACAGCACGCCCAGCAGCACGCACGACCACGCCACGAACAGCAGGCTGTACAGCCCCAGCAGGCGGCTGCTGGACGAACGCCAGCCGTCAGACAGTTTCGCTGAGGACATAGCCACTGCCGCGCACGGTACGGATCAGCGACGGCAGGTCGGCCTGGTCGAGCTTGCGCCGCAGGCGGCCGATATGGACGTCGATCAGGTTGGTGCCCGGGTCGAAGTGGTAGCCCCACACTTCCTCGAACAGCATCATCCGGGTCAACACCTGCCCGGCGTTGCGCATCAGGTATTCCAGCAGCTTGAACTCGGTCGGCAGCAGGCTCAGGCTGCGGCCACCCCGGTGGGCGGTGCGCGCCAGCAGGTCCAGCTGCAGGTCGCCCACGCGCAGCACGGTCTCGTTGCTGGCCGGCTGCTGGCGGCGACGCAGCAGCACTTCCACCCGCGCAGCCATCTCGTCGGAAGCGAACGGCTTGGTCAGGTAGTCATCGCCGCCGGCACGCAGGCCGCGCACGCGCTCGTCCACGTCGGACAACGCGCTGAGCATCAGCACCGGGGTCTGCACGCCGATGCGGCGCAGGGTGGTGACGATGGCCAGCCCATCCAGCCCGGGCAGCATGCGGTCCAGGGTGATGGCGTCGTAGTCGCCGCTGGCGGCACGGACCAGGCCTTCACGGCCGTCGGCCACCCAGTCCACCTGCAGCCCATGGTTGCCCAGCTCCGCCACGATTTCCTGGGCGGTGATGGCATCGTCCTCGATGGTCAATACGCGCGACATGGGCACCGCTGAAGTCCAGACTCGCCCATGCTCGCCAAATCGGCCGGTGCGGGCAAATGAAACATGCTTCATGCGGGCGCCCGGTACGCACCGGTTCAGCCCGGCTCGTTGTCCTCGCCGGGCAGTTCGCCCAGTTCGCCCTGCACCTGCACGTTGTTGCGGCCCATGGCCTTGGCCCGGTAGCACTGGGCATCGGCGGAGGCCACCGCCTCATCCACGGTCATGCCCGTCTCAAGCGGGGCAATGCCGATGCTGGCGCCGATGCGCAGCCGTGCCGTGTCCCACGGAATGGACAGTGCGGCCAGGGTCTGCAGCAGTTCGCGGCCGATGCGGGCGGCACGGCGCGGGCCACAGCCAGGCAGAATCACCGCGAACTCGTCGCCGCCCAGCCGCGCCACGATGTCCGAATCGCGCACGCCGTGGCGCAGTACGCTGGCCACTGCCCACAGCACGGCATCGCCGGCCAGATGGCCCCAGGTGTCGTTGACCGGCTTGAAGCGGTCCAGGTCGATGAACATCAGCGAGGCGGCCTGGCCGGTGCGCTCGACGCGGGTGATCGCCTGCTGCAGGTGCGCCTCGAAACCGCGGCGGTTGCCCAGCTCGGTCAGCGGGTCGATCTCGGCCAGGTGGCGGGGCTCGCGCTGGCGGGCGCGCTGCTGGGTATCGTCGCGCAGCACCCACACCGCGCCGCGCACGTGGCCGTCGTCGTCGCGCAGCCAGGCACGGGTGAGGTCCACCGGCACTGTGGCTGCGCCCATCCGCATCAGCAGGTCAGCATGCAGGTCCACGGCATTGCTGTCCGGGTCCAGCAGTACGGCCACGTCCAGCACCGAGCCGGGCGCGTATTCGGTGGTGAGCGACAGCACGTCCTGCACGTTGTGGCCGGCCAGAGCCAGCGCGTTATCACCCGCAAGGATGCGCACGGCCGCAGCGTTGGCATACTCGATACGTCCTTCCAGGGTCACGCTCAGCACGAGGTCCGTCACGGCATCCAGGGTGATGCGGCTGCGCTGTTCGGTTTCGTACAGGCGCTGCTCACTGCTGCGCTGCGCAGTGACGTCCTGGATCTGCGACACGAAATGCAGCGGCTCACCGCGCTCGTTGCGCACCAGCGAGACCGACAGGCGCGCCCAGATGGTGTTGCCATCGCGGTTGAGGTAGCGCTTTTCCAGGTGGTAGTAGTTGCGCCGGCCGGCCAGCAGGTCCTGCACCAGGGCCAGGTCGGTCTGCAGGTCGGCCGGATGGGTCAGGCGCTGGAAATCCACCTGCAGCAGCTCTTCGCGCGGGTAGCCCAGGATCCGGCACAGCGCGTTGTTGACGTCCAGCCAGCGCCCTTCGAGCGAGACCAGGGCCATGCCCAGCGCCGCCGAGGTGAACGCACCGGCGAACTTGTCCGCCGCCAGCCGCGCATCGGCACGCGCCTGCTGCATCTCGGTGATGTCGATGGCCATGCCGACGTAGCCGATGCGCTGGCCGTCGGCACCGTCCATGCGGCTGATCGACAGGCGCACCTGGCGGCGCTGGCCATCCTTGCGCAGGAAGGTCCACTGCCGCGAGAACGTGCGGCCCTGGGCCTGCGCGGTCATGGCCTGGAACATCGTCGGCAGGCGCCCCTCGGCATCGGCCAGCGGCGCCAGGAACACGGCCATCTCTTCAGGCTCATGGAAGATGCCCGGGTCGACCCGGCCCACCACATCGTCGGCCGAATAGCCCAGCAGGCGCTCGGCACCGGTGTTGAACAGGGTGATCATGCCCTGCGGATCGGTGGCCATCACGGCCACTTCGTCGGATGCATCGACCAGCGCCTGCAGCCGCTGGCGCATTTCCGCCGCGTCCTGCCGGGCCTGCTGCAGTTCGGTCACATCGTCATGGGCGCCGGCCATCCACAGCGGTCGCCCCTGCCCGTCCCACTCGAACACGCGCCCGCGGTCGTGGATCCAGATCCAGCGGCCGTCCTTGTGGCGCATGCGCAGCAGGCACGCGTACTGATCGGTGTGCCCCTGGAAATGCGCTTCCAGCGCCGCATCCGAACGCGCCAGGTCATCGGGATGGACCAGTGCCTGGAACGTGTCCTGGCTTACCGGCTCCAGGTCTTCCTGGCGGTAGCCGACGATCTCCGCCCAGCGCGCGTTGATGCGCATCTGGCCGGTCTGCACGTTCCATTCCCAGGTGCCGGCGGCGGTGCCTTCAATGATCATCGCCAGGCGGCGACGGTCTTCGGCCAGCTCCAGCAGGCGGCGCTCGACCAGGGTGCCTTCGTTGTTGCCGGGGCCGCCCATCAGCGCCCCGTGCCCTGCGCGCACGCGCACGCCGGCCGCAGCAGTGGGCTGCAACCGTGATGGATGCTGGCGGGTACGATTGGCGCCACGGCCCTCCCCGGCGACGTCGGGACGGCCCGATGGCCCCCCATGGGCGCAAGTGTGCGCACTGTGGGGGAACCTCGACAAGTCCCCCCACCCGGGCCGCAGCGCGGGTGGGGGCGGAGGTCAGCTGCGCTTGGCGCGGGCGAAGGCGTCGGCCAGGGCGTTGTTGGCCGGTGGCGCCGACTGCGCGGGGCGACCGCCCGTGCCCTGCCCGCGGTTCTGGCCACGGTTCGGGCCGCCTGCATCGCGACGCGGCCCCTGCCCCTGGCCGCGCTCCTCGCGCTGGCCCGGCCGCCTGGTGGCCTGGCCGGGGGTGTCGTCCAGGCGCCGGGTCAGGGCAATGCGCTTGCGCGGCACGTCCACCTCCAGCACCTTCACCTTGACGATGTCGCCGGCCTTGACCACGTCGCGCGGATCCTTGACGAAGGTGTCCGACAGCGCCGAGATATGGATGAGCCCGTCCTGGTGCACGCCGATGTCGACGAAGGCACCGAAGGCTGCCACGTTGCTGACCACGCCTTCCAGCACCATGCCTTCGCGCAGGTCCTTGATGTCCTCCACGCCCTCGGCGAAGCGGGCCGCCTTGAACTCCGGACGCGGGTCGCGGCCCGGCTTTTCCAGTTCCTTGAGGATGTCGCGCACGGTCGGCACGCCGAAGGTCGCATCGGTGAACTGCTCGGCTTTCAGGCCACGCAGGAAGCTGCCGTCGCCGATCAGCGCCTTGATCGGGCGCGCGGTGCTGGCGACGATGCGCTCGACCACCGGATAGGCTTCCGGGTGCACGGCCGAGGCATCCAGCGGCTGGTCACCATCGGCAATACGCAGGAAGCCGGCGCACTGCTCGAAGGTCTTTTCGCCCAGGCGCGCGACCTTCAGCAGATCCTTGCGGCGCTTGAACGGGCCGTTGTCATCGCGGTGGCGCACGATGTTCTCGGCCACCGTGGACGAGAGGCCGGACACGCGCGACAGCAGCGCGGCCGACGCGGTGTTGACGTAGACGCCGACAGCGTTCACGCAGTCCTCCACGCGCGCATCCAGCGCCCGCGCCAGGCGGTACTGGTCCACGTCGTGCTGGTACTGGCCAACACCGATCGCCTTGGGTTCGATCTTCACCAGTTCGGCCAGCGGGTCCTGCAGGCGGCGGGCGATCGACACCGCGCCACGCAGCGACACGTCCAGGCCGGGGAACTCCTTGGCCGCAAATTCAGACGCCGAGTACACCGAGGCACCGGCCTCGCTGACCACCACCTTCTGCAGCTTCGGGTTGCCGGCGGCCTTGATCGCCTCACCGGCCAGCTTGTCGGTCTCGCGGCTGGCGGTGCCGTTGCCGATCGCGATCAGTTCGACGTTGTGCTTGGCGCACAGCTGCCTGATCGTCTGCAGCGACTGGTCCCACTGCCGGCGCGGCTCGTGCGGGTAGATGGTCTCGGTGGCCACCAGCTTGCCGGTGGCATCGACCACGGCGATCTTGCAGCCGGTGCGGATGCCCGGGTCCAGGCCCAGCACGGTCTTCGGCCCGGCCGGCGCGGCCAGCAGCAGGTCCTTCAGGTTGTCACCGAACACGGCAATGGCGTCGGCCTCGGCCTTCTCGCGGGCCTGGTTGAACAGGTCCAGCAGCAGGTGCGTGTGCAGCTTCGCGCGCCAGGTCAGGCGGCAGGCATCGAGCAGCCAGCGATCGCCGGCGCGGCCCTGGTCGGCGATGCCGGCCTTGCGCGCCACGCGGCCTTCGGCGTACTGGTGGCCGGCTTCGGCATCGCTGCCCGGGTCCAGCTCCAGGAACAGGATCTCTTCGCGGCGCGCCCGGAACAGCGCCAGCAGGCGGTGCGAGGGAATCTTCGCCAGCGATTCGGCGTGTTCGAAATAATCGCGGTACTTGGCGCCCTCGGTTTCCTTGCCCTCGGCCACGCGGGCGCGGATGACGCCGGTTTCGCCCAGCCAGGTGCGCAGTTCGCCCACCAGCGCGGCATCTTCGCCCCAGCGCTCCATCAGGATCGCGCGCGCGCCTTCCAGCGCCGCCTTGGTATCGGCCACGCCCTTTTCAGCATCGACGAAGGTGGCAGCGAACACCTGCGGGTCCTGCGTGGGGTCGCCCAGCAGGCCATCGGCCAGTGGCTCCAGCCCGGCCTCGCGGGCGATCTGCGCGCGGGTGCGGCGCTTGGGCTTGTACGGCAGGTACAGATCTTCCAGGCGGCTCTTGGTATCGGCCGCGAGGATGTCGTTGCGCAGCGCGTCGCTCAGCTTGCCCTGCTCGCCGATGCTGGCCAGCACGGCGGCGCGGCGGTCTTCCAGCTCGCGCAGGTAGGTCAGGCGTACTTCCAGGTTGCGCAGCTGGGTGTCGTCCAGGCCACCGGTCACTTCCTTGCGGTAGCGGGCGATGAACGGAACGCTGGCGCCCTCGTCGAGCAGGCCGACCGCGGCACGTACCTGGGCGGACTGGGCACCGATCTCGTCGGCGATGGTCTGGGCGATCTGCTGGGCGAGCGCGCTCCGGGCGTTCTTGGCGTCGTGCATTGCTTCAGGTCTGGGCCGCGTTACGGGAAGGCCCCATTCTGGCAACCCACGGCCAAGCGGGACAAGGCGTTGACAGGCGGTGGGATTCAGCCTCCGGCGGCCGGTCTGGACGCCGGCATCCGGGCGGGGGGGGCGGGCCCACTGCCGGCGCGGGCGCGCGATGGTGGGCGCGCCCTGCCGCGTGCTACGGGGTCAACGATAGTGGCGGGCGGCGCGCTGCATGACGATGTCGTCGCGCAGGCTTTCCAGGGCCATCAACCGGACCTTGCCGACACCCTGCAGTTCCATGAACCGCTCGGTGTAGAACTCCGGCCCCAGCGCGGTGTCGGCGCGGGATTTGCTGAAGCCGTAGGGCACCACGCCCTTCTCGCCATCCTTGCTACCACCGACATAAAGAACAATTGCCATGTGATGTCTTCCTCCAAATTGCTACTGCGTACTGCACACGATGAGCGGTACTTGCGAGCTCATCGGGATAGAGCTTACCGCGATCAAGCTGACTGGAACGTCACGAAGGCTAATGACGATCGGTTGCATGCAGATGACTGCCGGATCACTGCAGAATGCTTACAGATCCTTAACTTCCGGCTAACAAACGGGGGTTTCCAGCCAACGGCGCAGCCCCTCGTGGGTGTCGGAGGTGGGTCGACTGGCAGTCGATTGGCATTGCGAGCTGGGCCGGGCGGGGTGGATTCGCGGGACACGCCGTGAACCCGTCCATGGGGGCTCGATGGCGCCATCCATGGCGCCAACGGTCC
>NZ_JACVTT010000139.1:0-7873 GCF_016624665.1 Stenotrophomonas sp. S39
GCGCTGCCCAACAACTGGCAACGGAAACACAACTCCCCCCCCCGGGGGGGGGGGCCCGCCCCCGCGCCGCTGGCAGTCAACTGAAAGCCCATCGACACAGCATTCCTCCTTCTGGAGAACACCATGAAAGACCTGCTCAACCTCTTCAACCAGCAGCGCCAGACGCTGGACTTCGACGCGATCAAGATCGCGCTGGCCTCGCCGGACCTGATCCGTTCGTGGTCCTTCGGCGAAGTGAAGAAGCCGGAAACCATCAACTACCGTACCTTCAAGCCGGAGCGTGACGGCCTGTTCTGCGCCGCCATCTTCGGGCCGGTCAAGGACTACGAGTGCCTGTGCGGCAAGTACAAGCGCATGAAGCACCGCGGCGTGGTCTGCGAAAAGTGCGGCACCGAAGTGACCCTGGCCAAGGTGCGCCGCGAGCGCATGGGCCACATCGACCTGGCCTCGCCGGTCGCGCACATCTGGTTCCTCAAGTCGCTGCCGTCGCGCATCGGCCTGATGCTGGACATGACCCTGCGTGACATCGAGCGCGTGCTGTACTTCGAAGCCTACGTGGTGACCGAGCCGGGCCTGACCGCCCTGGAGCGCCGCCAGCTGCTGACCGAAGAACAGTACCTGACCGCCCGCCAGGAACACGGTGACGACTTCGACGCCGCCATGGGCGCCGAGGCCGTGTACGAACTGCTGCGCACCATCGATCTGCAGTCGGAAATGACCCGCCTGCGCGAGGAAATCGCCGCAACCGGTTCGGAAACCAAGCTCAAGCGCCTCACCAAGCGCATCAAGCTGATCGAAGCCTTCCTGGAATCGGGCAACCGTCCGGAATGGATGGTCATGACCGTGCTGCCGGTGCTGCCGCCGGACCTGCGTCCGCTGGTCCCGCTGGATGGCGGCCGCTTCGCGACCTCCGACCTGAACGACCTGTACCGCCGCGTCATCAACCGCAACAACCGCCTGCGCCGCCTGCTCGAACTGAGCGCGCCGGACATCATCGTGCGCAATGAAAAGCGCATGCTGCAGGAATCGGTCGATGCGCTGCTGGACAACGGCCGTCGCGGCCGTGCCATCACCGGCACCAACAAGCGCCCGCTGAAGTCGCTGGCCGACATGATCAAGGGCAAGCAGGGCCGCTTCCGCCAGAACCTGCTGGGCAAGCGCGTCGACTACTCGGGCCGTTCGGTCATCGTGGTCGGCCCGTACCTGCGCCTGCACCAGTGCGGCCTGCCGAAGAAGATGGCGCTCGAGCTGTTCAAGCCGTTCGTCTTCGCCAAGCTGCAGCGTCGTGGCCTGGCCACCACCATCAAGGCCGCCAAGAAGCTGGTCGAGCGCGAAGAAGCCGAAGTCTGGGACATCCTGGAAGAGGTCATCCGCGAACATCCGGTCATGCTGAACCGTGCGCCGACCCTGCACCGCCTGGGCATCCAGGCGTTCGAGCCGGTGCTGATCGAAGGCAAGGCCATCCAGCTGCACCCGCTGGTCTGCACCGCGTTCAACGCCGACTTCGACGGTGACCAGATGGCCGTCCACGTGCCGCTCTCGCTGGAAGCCCAGCTGGAAGCGCGTGCGCTGATGATGTCGACCAACAACATCCTGTCGCCGGCCAACGGCGAGCCGATCATCGTGCCGTCGCAGGACGTCGTGCTGGGTCTGTACTACATGACCCGCTCGCTGGAAAACAAGAAGGGCGAGGGCATGGCCTTCGCCAACATCGCCGAAGTGAAGCGCGCCTACGACAACCGCGTGGTGGAACTGCACGCACGCGTCAAGGTCCGCATCACCGAAGTGGTGACCGACGAAGAAGGCAACAAGCAGAACAAGACCTCGATCGTGGACACCACGATCGGTCGCGCCCTGCTGGCTGAAATCCTGCCGGAAGGCCTGCCGTTCGCGCTGGCCAACACCGAGCTGACCAAGAAGAACATCAGCCGCCTGATCAACTCCAGCTACCGCCAGCTGGGCCTGAAGGACACGGTCGTGTTCGCCGACAAGCTGATGTACACCGGCTTCGCTTACGCGACCCGCGCCGGCGTCTCCATCGGCATCGACGACATGCTGATCCCGGACGAGAAGAAGGGCATCCTCACCGAGGCCGAAGCCGAAGTGCTGGAAATCCAGGAGCAGTACCAGTCGGGCCTGGTCACCGCCGGCGAGCGCTACAACAAGGTGGTCGACATCTGGTCGCGCACCAATGAGCGCATCGCCAAGGCGATGATGGACACCATCGGTACCGAGAAGGTCGTCAATGCCAAGGGCGAGACCATCGACCAGAAGTCGATGAACTCGCTGTACATCATGGCCGACTCCGGTGCGCGTGGTTCGCAGGCGCAGATCCGTCAGCTGGCCGGCATGCGCGGCCTGATGGCGCGTCCGGACGGCTCGATCATCGAGACGCCCATCAAGGCGAACTTCCGCGAAGGCCTGAACGTGCAGGAGTACTTCAACTCCACCCACGGTGCCCGTAAGGGTCTGGCCGATACCGCGCTGAAGACCGCGAACTCGGGTTACCTGACCCGTCGTCTGGTCGACGTCGCGCAGGACGTGGTCATCACCGAGGTGGATTGCGGTACCACCGAAGGCCTGATCATGACCCCGATCGTGGAAGGCGGCGACGTGGTCGAGCCGCTGAAGGATCGCGTGCTGGGTCGCGTGGTTGCCGAGGACGTGTTCCTGCCGGGCAACGACGAAGATCCGATCGTCACCCGCAACACCCTGCTGGACGAAGCCTGGGTCGCCAAGCTGGAAGACGCCGGCGTGCAGAGCATCAAGGTGCGTTCGACGATCTCGTGCGAATCGGCCTTCGGTGTCTGCGGCCGCTGCTACGGCCGCGATCTGGCCCGTGGCCACCTGGTCAACATCGGTGAAGCGGTCGGCGTCATCGCTGCCCAGTCCATCGGTGAGCCGGGTACCCAGCTGACCATGCGTACGTTCCACATCGGTGGTGCGGCGTCGCGAGCTGCTGCGGTCGACAACATCACCGTCAAGACCACCGGCTCGGTCAAGTTCAGCAACCTCAAGTCGGTCGAGCACGCCAACGGCTCGCTGGTGGCAGTGTCGCGTTCGGGCGAAATCTCGGTGCTCGATGCCCACGGCCGTGAGCGTGAGCGTTACAAGCTGCCGTACGGTGCGACCATCACCTCGAAGGACGGTGATGCGATCAAGGCTGGCCAGACCGTGGCCAACTGGGATCCGCATAACCACCCGATCGTGTCGGAAGTTGCCGGCTTCATCCGCTTCATCGACTTCGTTGACGGCATCACCGTCATCGAGAAGACCGACGAGCTGACCGGCCTGGCGTCGCGCGAAATCACCGATCCGAAGCGTCGTGGTGCCCAGGCCAAGGACCTGCGCCCGATCGTGCGCATCGTCGACGCCAAGGGCAACGACCTGTCCATCCCGGGCACCGATCTGCCGGCGCAGTACCTGCTGCCGCCGCGTTCGATCGTCAACCTGCAGGACGGCGCCGCAGTGGGCGTGGGCGACGTGGTCGCCAAGATCCCGCAGGAAGCGTCGAAGACCCGCGACATCACCGGTGGTCTGCCGCGCGTGGCCGATCTGTTCGAAGCCCGCAAGCCGAAGGATCCGGCGGTGCTGGCCGAGCGTTCGGGCATCATCAGCTTCGGCAAGGACACCAAGGGCAAGCAGCGCCTGATCATCAAGGACACCGATGGTTCGGAACACGAAGAGCTGATCCCGAAGTACCGCCAGGTCATCGTGTTCGAAGGCGAGCATGTCACCAAGGGTGAAACCATCGTGGACGGCGAGCCGAGCCCGCAGGACATCCTGCGCCTGCTGGGTGTCGAACCGCTGGCCGCCTACCTGGTGAAGGAAATCCAGGACGTGTACCGCCTGCAGGGCGTGAAGATCAACGACAAGCACATCGAGGTCATCACCCGCCAGATGCTGCGCAAGGTCGAGATCACCGACCAGGGCAGCAGCAAGTTCCTGAACGGCGAACAGGTGGAGCGCCAGCGCGTAATCGAGGAGAATGCGCGCCTGTCGACCCGCAACGAGCTGCCGGCGCACTTCGATCCGGTCCTGCTGGGTATCACCAAGGCATCGCTGGCGACCGAATCGTTCATCTCGGCCGCTTCGTTCCAGGAAACCACCCGCGTGCTGACCGAAGCTGCCGTCCGCGGCACCAAGGACAACCTGCGCGGCCTGAAGGAAAACGTCATCGTCGGCCGTCTGATCCCGGCCGGTACCGGTCTGTCGTACCACAGCAGCCGCCGCCGCGGCGCTTCGGGTCTCACCGACTCGGAGATGCAGGCCCTGACCGGCACCCCGGCGGCCGTCGAAGCTCCGGCCGTTGAAGCCGAAGCTGAACAGGCGTCTGGCGAAGAATGAGGTATCAGGTCCGGCCGGTAGAGTCGAGCTTGCTCGACTGCACCGGTCGGCCATTGGGAAAGGGCAGGGGGGATCGTCCGCGATCCTCCCGGCCAACCTGAACGGGGTGCACGGAGGCTCCCCAGTAACGTTCCAGGATCAGGAACGGGCTTGACAGGAGGCGTTTGACTGCTTTCCTGACAGGTTGCTACAATCGTCTGTCTCAGCAGGCCAGAATTTTGGCCTGCTTTAACATTTCCGCATCTCTGGCCGGATTTCCGGCCACCAATCAGAAGAACCTACTGATGGCGACGATCAACCAGCTGGTCCGCAAGCCGCGGCAAGCTACTACGTACAAGAGTGCCTCGCCGGCGCTCGACAAGTGCCCGCAGCGCCGTGGCGTCTGCACGCGCGTTTACACCACCACCCCGAAGAAGCCGAACTCGGCTCTCCGCAAGGTTGCCAAGGTCCGCCTGACCAACCAGGAAGAAGTCATTTCCTACATCGGCGGCGAAGGCCACAACCTGCAGGAGCACTCCGTGGTCCTGATCCGTGGCGGTCGCGTCAAGGATCTGCCGGGTGTGCGTTACCACACCGTTCGTGGCTCGCTCGACGCCGCCGGCGTTGCCAAGCGTCGCCAGGCCCGTTCCAAGTACGGCGCCAAGCGTCCGAAGGCATAAGGAGAGACCACTATGTCGCGTAAGGGTAATACTCCGCAGCGTTCCGTCCTGCCGGATCCGAAGCACGGAAGCGAAACCATCGCCCGTTTCATCAACATGGTCATGCTGAGCGGCAAGAAGTCCGTCGCTGAGAAGATCGTGTACGGTGCCATGGACGTCATCGCCGAGAAGAACGCCAACTCGATCGAGCTGGTGCAGAAGGCTCTGGACAACGTCGCTCCGTCGGTCGAAGTCAAGTCGCGCCGTGTCGGTGGTGCCACCTACCAGGTGCCGGTCGAAGTGCGTGCATCGCGCAAGATGGCTCTGGCCATGCGCTGGCTGATCGACTCCGCGCGCAAGCGTGGTGAGAACACCATGCCGAAGAAGCTGGCTGCTGAACTGATCGACGCCTCGGAAAACCGTGGCGGCGCCATCAAGAAGCGCGAAGAAACCCACCGCATGGCCGAAGCCAACAAGGCCTTCGCCCACTACCGCTGGTGAGTTTGACGGCCTTGTAAAACAGGCAGGGCAGCACCACATCGGTGCTGCCTCGCGGCCCCGGAAGGGCTGCGCCAATCCGAAGGCCGCCGCAAGGCGGCGTTCGGCCATCCGAAATCCAAGAAATCTGAGAGGCTCCCCGTGGCCCGTTCCACTCCCATCGAGCGTTACCGTAACTTCGGCATCATGGCTCACATCGATGCCGGCAAGACCACCACGTCCGAGCGCATCCTGTTCTACACCGGCAAGAGCCACAAGATCGGTGAAGTGCACGACGGCGCCGCCACCATGGACTGGATGGAGCAGGAGCAGGAGCGTGGCATCACGATCCAGTCCGCTGCCACCACCGCGTTCTGGAAGGGCATGGACAAGTCCCTGCCGGAACACCGCTTCAACATCATCGACACCCCCGGGCACGTCGACTTCACCATCGAAGTCGAGCGTTCGCTGCGCGTGCTCGATGGCGCGGTGTTCGTGCTGTGTGCCGTCGGTGGCGTGCAGCCGCAGTCGGAAACCGTGTGGCGCCAGGCCAACCGTTACAAGGTGCCGCGCATTGCGTTCGTCAACAAGATGGACCGCACCGGCGCCAACTTCTACAAGGTCCGTGACCAGCTGAAGGCCAAGCTCGGCGCTGTCGCCGTGCCGATGCAGCTGCCGATCGGTGCCGAAGACGGCTTCAAGGGCGTCGTCGACCTGCTGAAGATGAAGGCCATCCATTGGGATGAAGCCTCGCAGGGCATGAAGTTCGAGTACGGCGACATCCCGGCCGACCTGCAGGAAAAGGCTGAAGAAGCCCGTACCTACATGATCGAAACCGCGGCAGAAGCCAGCGAAGAGCTGATGGAAAAGTACCTGGGCGGCGAAGAGCTGGCCGAGGCCGAAATCATCAACGCGCTGCGTACCCGTACCCTGGCCACCGAAATCGTCCCGATGTACTGCGGTTCGGCGTTCAAGAACAAGGGCGTGCAGGCCATGCTCGACGGCGTGATCCAGCTGCTGCCGTCGCCGGTCGACGTGCCGGACGTGACCGGTACCGACGTGGATGACGAAAACGTCGCCATGACCCGCAAGTCCGACGACAAGGCTCCGTTCTCGTCGCTGGCCTTCAAGATCATCACCGATCCGTTCGTCGGCGCGCTGACCTTCTTCCGTGTCTACTCGGGCACCCTGAACGGTGGCGACACCGTCCTGAACTCGGTGAAGGGCAAGAAGGAGCGCATCGGCCGCATCCTGCAGATGCATTCGAACAACCGCGAAGAAATCAAGGAAGTTCTGGCCGGTGACATCGCCGCTGCCGTGGGCCTGAAGGACACCACCACCGGTGACACCCTGTGCTCGATCGACCAGCCGATCATCCTGGAGCGCATGACGTTCCCGGAACCGGTGATCTCGATGGCTGTCGAGCCGAAGACCAAGTCGGACCAGGAAAAGATGGGTCTGGCCCTGGGCCGTCTGGCGCAGGAAGATCCGTCGTTCCGCGTCAAGACCGACGAAGAATCCGGCCAGACCATCATCTCGGGCATGGGCGAGCTGCACCTGGACATCATCGTCGACCGCCTGAAGCGCGAGTTCAACGTTGAAGCCAACGTCGGCGCGCCGCAGGTTGCCTACCGCGAAACCATCACCCTGGCCGACGTCAAGTCGGACTACAAGCACGCCAAGCAGTCCGGTGGTAAGGGTCAGTACGGTCACGTCGTGATCGAGCTGTCGCCGATCACCGCTGAAGACCGCGCCGATGCGAAGATCGCTCCGCTGATCAAGGACGACTTCCTGTTCGTCAATGACATCACCGGCGGCGTGATTCCGAAGGAATTCATTCCTTCGATCGAAAAGGGCCTGCGCGAAACCATCACCAGCGGTCCGCTGGCTGGCTTCCCGGTGGTGGACGTGAAGGTCAAGCTGGTCTTCGGTTCGTACCACGACGTCGACTCCTCGGAAATGGCGTTCAAGCTGGCATCGTCGATGGCCTTCAAGCAGGGCTTCGCCAAGGCCAAGCCGGTGCTGCTGGAGCCGATCATGAAGGTCGAGATCGTGACCCCGGAGGATTACCAGGGTGACGTGATGGGCGACGTGAGCCGTCGTCGCGGCGTGCTGCAGGGTTCCGACACCACCGGTGACGGCTCCGCTTCGATCATCAACGCGATGATCCCGCTGGGTGAAATGTTCGGTTACGCCACTGCGCTGCGTTCGCAGACCCAGGGCCGCGCCACCTTCACCATGGAATTCGACCATTACGAGCCGGCGCCGAACAACATCGCCGAAGCCGTCATGAAGAAGGGCTGAGCCTCGCTCAGCCTCTCCTGAACCACTTACGACAATCAAGGGATACAACAATGGCAAAGGGTAAGTTCGAGCGCACCAAGCCGCACGTCAACGTCGGCACCATCGGT
>NZ_JACVTT010000013.1:0-62829 GCF_016624665.1 Stenotrophomonas sp. S39
CCCCCGATACCCCCCCCCCCCCGCCCCCGGGCCCCCCCCCCCCCCGGGCCCGGCAACCACACATCGGTATCAGGCCTCGACGGCCTCTTCCAGCGCCGGGTAATCGGTATACCCCGCTTCGCCGCCGCCA
This sequence comes from Stenotrophomonas sp. S39, assembly GCF_016624665.1. Classification (NCBI taxonomy): domain Bacteria; kingdom Pseudomonadati; phylum Pseudomonadota; class Gammaproteobacteria; order Lysobacterales; family Lysobacteraceae; genus Stenotrophomonas; species Stenotrophomonas sp. S39. The sequence continues at coordinate 131 of NZ_JACVTT010000013.1, forward strand.
AAGTACGTCGCGCGATCCGGCGGATTCAGCTCCGCCCCACCGCGCAGGCGCTCCGGCAGGTCGGGGTTGGCGATGAACGGCCGGCCGAAACCGATCAGGTCCGCCCAGCCCTCGGCCAGCGCCTGCTCGGCTCGTTCGGCGGTGTACTTGCCGGCGTAGATCAGCGTGCCCGGGTAGACCATGCGCAGGGCCTGCTTGAATGCCACCGGCATCACCGGCGCATCCTCCCAGTCGGCCTCGGCGATGTGCAGGTAGCCCACGCCGAGCCCGCCCAGCAGATGCGCGGCGGCCAGGTAGGTCGCCTGCGGCGTGTCGTCCACCGCACCCTGCAGGGTCGTCAGCGGCGCCAGGCGCACGCCCACGCGCTGCGCACCGGCGACGGCCACCACGGCTTCCACCACTTCGCGCAGGAAGCGCAGGCGGTTCTGCAGCGCGCCGCCGTAGCCATCGGTGCGCTGGTTGGCCTGCGAATCGATGAACTGGTTGATCAGGTAGCCGTTGGCACCATGCAGCTCGACGCCGTCAAAGCCGGCGGCCAGCGCATTGCGGGTGGCCTGCGCGTAGTCGGCGATGATGCCCGGAATCTCGTCCTCGGCCAGCGCGCGCGGCATCGAGTGCTGGATCATCTCGCCCACGCCCGACCCGGGGCCGGCGCCGGTCGGGTCGACGAAGACCTTCACCCCTTCGGCCAGCAGTGCCGACGACGAGACCGGCGCCGCGCCGTCCGGCTGCAGGGCGACGTGGGAGACGCGGCCGACGTGCCACAACTGGGCGAAGATGCGGCCACCGGCGGCGTGTACCGCATCGGTCACCTGCCGCCAGCCCTGCACCTGTGCCTCGCTGTGGATGCCTGGGGTCCAGGCATAGCCCTGGCCCTGCGGGCTGATCTGGGTGCCTTCGCTGACGATCAGGCCGGCACCGGCGCGCTGGGCGTAGTACTGGGCCATCTGCGCGGTGGCGACATTGCCGGCGGCCGCCCGCGAGCGGGTCATCGGCGGCATCACGATGCGGTTCGGCAGGGCCAGCGTGCCCAGGGTGTGGGGAGTGAACAACATGGCGCATTCTCTTGCGGGGGACTGACCGCAAGGATGGGGACGGCCCGCGACCCGCAACAGCCGCTTGCGGGCAAAACAGTTGTGCCGTGAAGGCAAGGGTCGGGGTCGGGTCCCTTTCCGCAGGAAAGGGCTCTGACCCCGTTTGCAGAGCCCGGTTACAGCGTCGGCTCGATCTTCAACGCACCATGCGCCACCCGGTCATAGCACGTCCGCACCACCTCTTCGCCGTACTTCAGCTCCAGCCGGCGCACGATGAAGTGGCCGCGCGCCATGTCCTGGTAGTAGTCGGTGAACATCGTATTGAGGGTGGCGCCGGCCGCAGCGCCCACGATCGGCACCGCCTGCGCGGCGAACTTCTCGGTTACCACCACGCCGAAACGCGCAGCCACCTTCTCCACCAGCTTGGCCAGCAGCTTGCCGGCCTCCTTCGGTGCCACGCCCAGGGTCAGGTCGCGGCCGGTCACCACGCGCCCGGCCAGTTCGGCCGACAGGTGGCGCATCACGTCGGTGGTGAAACCGCGCGCCAGGTAGTAACCGGTCTCGCTGGCATCGTCGCGTGGCGAATTGCCGCCCAGCGCGAACACCTCCAGGCAGGCCTGGCGGGTGCTGAACTGCGACAGGTCGAAGCCCTCGCTGCGGGCCACGTCGGCCACCGCACGCATCATGATGGTGGTCGACACCGGCAGCTCGATGAACAGCGCGGCGAAGCCGAAGGCACCGCCCACGGCACCCGATGTGGCCGCGGCCACCTTGTGCCAACGGGTGGAGGCCGACTTGCCGGGCGTGTTGCCCATGCTCCACAGCGCCGCCTGCGCGGATTTCGACAGTGCCGCCTCGACGGCGCCATGGATGCGTCCGGAGATCGCTTTGGGCAGCGCCTTCACCGCGAACTCCAGCGGCGTGCCGACCAGGTTGGCCATGCGCGCGGTGATCGTCGGCGCCTCCAGCAGGGTCACCGCCCGCTGCAGGTCGGCCCAGTCCTGGGCATCGTGGGCGATATCGCGTGGCAGCAGGATCGGCTCGTTCATGGGGCCGATAGTAGCGCCATGGAGTTGAACGGTTTGTCGCGGGCACGACAGAGGGGTCAGAGCCCTTTCCGCCGGAAAGGGATCCGACCCCGGCGCCTTGCCGGCCAGCGGCCGGCACTACCAGTTCGCGTGACCCCGGTAGCGCCGGGCCATGCCCGGCGTCGTTGTTCAGGCCGTCGGCAGGCCCGACAGCACGCCCATGAACTGGCGGTAATGGCGCAGTTCGGCGATCGAATCATGCACGTCGCTCAGCGCGGTGTGGTTGCTGTTCTTGGCCAGCCCGGCAGCCACGGTCGGCGCCCAGCGCTTGGCCAGCTCCTTCACCGTGGATACGTCCAGGTTGCGGTAATGGAAATACTTCTCAAGCCGCGGCATCTGGCGGTGCAGGAAACGGCGGTCCTGGCAGATCGAGTTGCCGCTCATCGGCGAAACACCCGACGGAATCCACTGTGCGAGGAAGTTCACGGTCTGCGCTTCGGCCTGGGCCAGGGTGGTGGTGCTGTCCAGCACGCGCTGCCACAGGCCCGAACGGCGATGCTGGTTGCGGTTCCATTCGTCCATCGCTTCCAGCGTTTCCAGCGGGTGGTGGATGGCGAATTCCGGGCCCTCGGCCAGCACGTTCAGCTGGGCATCGGTGACCACGGTGGCGATCTCGATGATCGAATCGTTGTCGGTATCCAACCCGGTCATTTCCAGGTCGATCCAGATCAGTCGTTCGTTGGCCGCGCCGTTCTCCACCATCGTGTCGCCTCGTTGCTGGGCAGGCATGGCGCCCGCCGGAAAAGGAAAGAGGAGGCCATCATACCCTTTCGCTGCTCAGCCCTCGCCGGCGTGGTCTTCCAGCAACAGCGGCGGTTTGCCGCGCTTGGCGCGGAAGTAGTTGGTCAGGCGCAGGCTGGCCTCCTTGGCCAGCACGCCACCGTGGATCTCCACCCGGTGGTTGTGGCGGGCATCGCCCAGCAGGTTGAACACGCTGCCGCAGGCACCGGTCTTCGGGTCGCTGGCACCGTAGACCAGCCGCGCCACGCGCGCGTGCACGATCGCCATCGCGCACATCGCACACGGTTCCAGGGTCACGTACAGGGTGCTGCCGATCAACCGGTGGTTGGCCAGTGCCCGCCCACCTTCGCGCATGGCCACGATCTCGGCGTGTGCACTGGGGTCATGGGAGGCGATGTTGAGGTTCCAGCCCTCGCCCAGCAGCGTGCCATCGGCACCCACCAGCACCGCCCCCACCGGAATCTCGTCGAACTCGTGCTGCGCGCGCTCGGCCAGGGCCAGTGCGTGGCGCATCCAGTGTTCATCGGCATCGTGCACAGGCACGCCCAGCGGGGTGTCGACCATGGTTCTCCTCCCGCTTGGGGGCTGTTCAATTGCGGGTGACGCAGCAGCATACTACGCGTCCTTCACAAGCACCTTGGACAGTCACATGCCCACACTACGTCCCTCCCGCGCCGACGAAGGCGCTGCCCTGGTCGATCTCTGGCGCCGCTCGGTCGATGCCACCCACGATTTCCTCAGTGCCGATGACCGCCAGGCCATCGATGCCAAAGTGGCCGGATTCCTGCCGCAGGCGCCGCTGCTGGTCGCCGCCGATGCCCAGGATCGCCCGCTTGGCTTCATGCTGGTGGACGGCAGCCACATGGAAGCCTTGTTCATCGACCCCGCTGCGCGCGGTTCCGGCGTGGGCCGCCTGCTGCTGCAGCACGCGCTGGCCGAACACCCCCAGCTCACCACCGATGTCAACGCGCAGAACGCGCAGGCTGTCGGCTTCTACCGGCACCTGGGCTTCGTCGAAACCGGCCGCTCGCCGGTCGATGGCCACGGCCGGCCGTATCCGCTGATCCATCTGCGCTACGGCGGCTGAGCACGCCCACAATCCGTGCACTGGATGCTAGGTTTGCACTCCCTCGACACGGATGACGAACGATGCAACCAGGCGAAGTGATGTGGGGCCTGCTGATGGTGGTGATGGGCGCGGTCTGGCTGTTCGTGCCCTTCGCGGTTTTTTCGTGCCGCTCGCTGCTGGCCCGGCTGCTGGCCGAACAACAGCGCACCAATGCGCTGTTGACCCATATCGGTGGCCGGCGCATTCCGCCGCCGGAACCCGAGCCGGTGCCATGGGTGCCGCTGCGCGACGACGAAATGCCCTGAACCATTGCGGCCCGGGGCATCGCGCCCTTGGGCTGGATACTCAGGCAGTCGCTTCGAATGCCGGGGAATAGCGCACCTCGCCCTGTGGCAACGGTGGCTGCAGGCACAGCGCCTGGAAGTACCCGGCAGGAACGCCCGGCAGCACCAGCGCCGGTTCGGCACGGAAACCAAAGCGGTGGTAATACGCTGGCTCGCCCAGCAGCACGCAGCCCCGCGCATGCTGCCGGCGCAGTGCGTCGATGGCCGCGTCCATCAATGCAGACCCGATGCCCTGCCCCTGCCAGGCCGGCGCGACCGAGATGGGGCCCAGGCCGAACCAGCCAGCGCTGCCATCGGATATCGACACCGGCGATACGGCCACGTGGCCGAGCAGCCGACTCTCGTCCACCGCCACCAGCGACACCGTCAGTTCACCGCGCGCACGCAACGCGTCAACGATGAACGCTTCGGTATGGCTGCTGTGCGCGGCATGGGCGAAGGCGGCTGCCGTCAGTCCATGGATGCTGGCGACGTCGGCCGGGGTTTCAGGGCGGATGAGGTAGTTCACGGTGCATCCCGTTCAGTGCGTCTGCCCGCCATTGTCGGGCAGCAGGCGTAGCGCGGCTACGATTGGGCGATAATCGACCCCCCACCTGCAGGAGGCGATGATGGACTGGGTCGAACGAGCACGCGCATTGGCAATCGAAGCCCATGCCGGGCAGCAGGACAAAGCAGGGCGCCCCTACATCGAACATGTGGCGCGCGTGGCGGGCGCCATCGAGGACGATCCGATCGCACAGGCGACGGCCTGGCTGCATGATGTGGTGGAAGACTGCGCCGATCACGCATCCCGCGTCGGCGACTTCCCCGCGCCGATCCAGCAGGCAGTGCAGCTGATGAGCCGCAACAGTGCACCCGATGCAGACACGTACTACGCACGCATCGCCGCCGACCCAGTGGCGTTGAAGGTGAAACTGGCGGATATCGCCGACAACGCCGACGAAGCGCGCCTGGCCGCGCTGGATGCGGCGACCGCCGAGCGGCTGCGCAGCAAGTACCGGCACGCGCTGGCCGCCCTCGGCGCCCGCCGCACGCCTTTGCACCCGCCGCGCTACAGCCCTGGTGCCGAGCGCGACGAGGCCGCCCCACGCCAACGCCTGGTGCAGCTGATGGAAGCCGGTGAGCGCCTGGACACGCTGGTGTGCGGCCTTGACCGCATCACGTCCGGCTTCACGGAAGAAACTGAACAAGCCGCTGCGCTGCTGCTGTTCATGCACAGCCAACAGGTGCTGCAATCGCTGGCGGAGGTGCGCGGCATCGTTTCGCAGGAACTGGAAGCCCAGATGGAGCTGGATGCGTACGACACCTGGACCGACAAGGGCACGCCGGACTGGGCGCCGCCTTACGGCGAGAGCGCCGAGCGCATCCTGCAGCGTTTCCTGGACACCTGTGGGCCGCTGCCCCGCTGGCAACCGGTAACACCGGGCATGCCCCTGGACTGAACCACGGCAGCAATCCACCCATCGAACACTGATTTACCCCGGCGCAGCTGTCGGTGTTGCGGTGCAGCAGTACAATGGGCGGCTTCCTCCGCCCTGCCCGCCCCCCGCATGAGCCCCAATTCTCCCCTGGCCGCGCGGCTGACGCCGCGTCAGCGCACCTGGATCATCCTCGCCCTGTCGCTGGGTGGCTTTGCCATCGGCACCAGCGAATTCGCCAGCATGGGCCTGATGCTGGAAATCAGCCGCGGCCTGTCGATCAGCGAAACCCAGGTCGGCCACCTGATCAGCGCGTACGCCATCGGCGTGGTGGTCGGTGCGCCGATCCTCGCGTTCATCGGTGCCTCGTTCCCGCGCCGCAAGCTGCTGCTGGCCCTGATGGGCTTCTACGCGGTGGGCAACCTGGCCAGCGCCCTGGCGCCCAACTACAGCACCATGCTGATCGCGCGCTTCGTCGCCGGCCTGCCGCATGGCGCCTACTTCGGCGTGGCGATGCTGGTGGCCGCGGCCATCAGCCCGGCCGGCCAGCGTGGCCAGGCGATGTCGCGGGTGCTGCTGGGCCTGTCCATCGCGATCCTGATCGGCAACCCGCTGACCACCTGGCTGGGCCAGCAGTTGAGCTGGCGCACCGCCTTCGGCCTGGTCAGCGTGCTGGCCATCGCCACCGTGGTGATGATCGCCCGCTTCCTGCTGCCCGACCCGGACGAGGTGCGCACCTCGCCAATGCGTGAGCTGCGCGCGTTCAACACCACCCAGGTCTGGCTGGCGCTGGCCATCGGCGCGGTCGGCTTTGCGGGCATGTTCTGCGTGTTCACCTACCTCGCACCGACCCTGGTGCAGGTGACCGGCGTGGCCGAGTCGTGGATGCCGCTGGCGGTGGGTGTTTTCGGCATCGGCGCGATCATCGGCAACATCGCCGGCGGCTGGCTGGTGGACAAGTTCCACTTCAAGGCCGCGGCCGTGGTGCTGGTGTGGTCCATCGTGATGCTGCTGCTGTACCCGCTGGCCGCACAATCGGTGTGGACCATCGGCCCGATGATCATCACCGTGGGCACCATGGGCGCGCTGGCAGCCGTGCTGCAGACCCGCCTGATGGATGTGGCCGGCGAGGCGCAGACGCTGGCCGCCGCCTCCAACCACGCCGCCTTCAATACCGCCAATGCGCTGGGCCCGTGGCTGGGCGGCATGGCCATCAGCGCCGGCTTCAGCCCGGCCACCACCGGCTATGTCGGTGCCGCCACCGCCATCGGCGGCCTGCTGCTGTGGGGCGTGTCGATGCTGGTGGACCGCCGCCGCAAGGCGGCCTGAGCCCCCGGACCGCAGCCCTTGCCGCTGGCAGGGGCTGCGCCTGCCGAGGGCTGCGTTGACCTCGCCGCCGCATCGGGCTGACGGTGCCGTCACAGGGGAAAGTGTGACGATGAATGCACCTTCTCCCTGGCAGCCCCTTTCCCATGTCGGACACCGGTCACTTCGCCATTCGCGCCTTCGAGGCCGTCTTCAACATGGCCGGTGGCGTCGAACGCATTACCGCGCTGACGGTGACCTGCAAGCACTGCGATGCCACGACATCGTCCACCGAAGGCAACCTGCTGCATCTTCCCGGTGGCACCCTGTTCCGCTGCGATGACTGCGGCTGCCACCAGGCGGTGAGCAATGCACGCGTGGCCGACTGGCAGCTGCCGCGGGTACTGGGTGTATGAACGTGGACGCGACCCTGACGGCCGGACAGCTGCAGATCCTGCGCGCGATCGCCGATGCGCAGCCAGTGAAGGGCGACGACGCCACCTGGGCTGTCACCGCCGGGCTTGCGGTGCAGGCCGAAGACGGTGACATCGACCTGACCCCGCACGGCCGCGACGTACTGCAGGCGCACGCGCCGCACTGACGCGGCGGGGCGGGCATGCGGCGCTTCGTGCAGGCCTTCGTCGACGCGGAAAGCTTTTCCGCTGACCTGCCCGGCGAAGTGTCTGCGGCGCTGGCCGGTGCCGATGCGCGCTACAACATCGGCAAGGACGGCCACGCATGGGTCTGGGCCGCCGGGGCATCCGATGCAGCTGCGGGCACCGTTGTTGCGGACATGCAGTGGGGCCTGGTGCCGCGCTGGTCGAAGCAACCGTCCACGCCCTACACCACGGTCACCGCCCGGCTGGAACGCGCGCCACGCAGCCGCATCTTCGCCGATGCCTGGAACAAGCGCCGCTGCATCGTGCCGATGACCGGCTATTTCAAATGGGACCGGCAGCGGCGGCCGCCCTGGCCGATGTTCGTCCAGCGCCAGGATGGCGTAGCGCTGCTGGCGGCGGGGCTGTGGGAGCACTGGCAGGATGACGCGGGCCAACAGCGCGATACGTTTTCGATCCTGACCGATGGCAACCCGGCCATCCCCGCCCCGTTGTCGCCCGATGGCCCGGTGTTCCTCGAGCCCGCCGCAGCTGCGGCCTGGCTCGGCGGCACCCTGGCCACACCGGCACAACTGCGGCGGCGTGCCCGTACCGCTGCACTGGAAGCCACGTACGTCGGCCTCGGCATCCGCGACCCGCGTCGCGATGACTACACGCTGCTCGAACCCGTCGACCCGGACGGGCTGCAGGCCGATGACGTGCCGGCCGACTGGGATGGGGACGCGCTGGACGACGACGCGTGAGCGGTGGGCCTGGGGTCGGATCCCTTGCCAAAGGCAAGGGCTCTGACCCCTACGCCGCCTTCGCTGAACCGCAAAAAACACATGGCGTGGATGTGGCTTCCTGCACAGTGCAGCCCATGCATCACCGCCCTGCCCCCGCCCGCCATGATGCCGTTGCCCTGCAGGCCGGAATGCTGGGCAGCGTGCTGGGCGTGGGCCTGTTCAAGGCACTGGCGCTGTCCGGCGTGGTGTCCGGCTCGTTGATGGGCATGGGGCTGTGGCTGCTGGCGTGCGTGCTGCTCGGCGCCTGGGCGCTGGCCGCTGGATTGGCCTGCCTGGCCCTCAGCCGGCGGGTATTCGTGCTGATGCTCGCCCTGTCGGCCGTGTTCGTGCTCTGCATCGCCTGACCTGCAGGCACCTCCGAAAAAAATCCGTCCTCGGCGCTAAAGCTTCAGCCTGCGCCGCCGCTACCGTTGTACTGCTTGCCGGGACTCTCTCCTGTGCAGACACGCCCGGCAGTCGGGCCTACAACGACTACCGGATTTCACAAAATGAACACGCTGCGCCGCTTCAAGGTTGGCACCCGCCTCACTGCGGGCTTTTCCATCCTGCTTCTCCTGATCGCCACCATTCTTGCGATCGCCCTGCACAGCAATTACCAGCAGCGGCAACAGTTCGACAACGCCGTGAACGTCCGCGTCACCCGCATGGGCGAGCTGTACGACATGCTCATCATCAACAAGGAACTGCTGCTCCTGCGCCGCGACATGCTGATCAAGCGCGGCCAGGGCCTGGGCGAGGACATCGCCAGGGCGCATGCGATGTCGGAGCGCTACGACCAGATCTGGACCCACTTCACCGAGCGCCCGGCCACCAGCCCGCTGGCCGAAACAATGCGCGCCAAGGTTGCCCAGAAGCAGCAGGCCACCGTTGCACTCAACCGCGACCTCGATGCGGCGATGCTGGCCGGCGATTTCGATGCGGCCAGCACGCAGCTGCTGACCCGTGCCGGCCCCGCTGCCGCCGATTGGAACGCCGCGCTGGCCGAGTTCGCCGAACTGCAGCAGACCCTGGTCGACGAAGCCGCCAAGGAGATGCAGGCACTGGCCGCACGCACGACCGCGCTGCTCAGCCTGTTCGGCGTGCTCAGCCTGGGCCTGGGCATCATCGCGGCATGGCTGATCTCGCGCAGCCTGACCCGCCCACTGGCGCAGGTGCAGGCGTCGATCAATGCGGTCACCCGCGGCGATCTCAGCATCCGCCACCAGGACGACAGCCCCGACGAAGTGGGCCAGATGCTGCGTGCCACCGACGGCATGGTCGGCCTGCTGCAGCGCTTCTCGCAGCAGACCCAGCTGATGATCGGCAAGCATGCCGCCGAGGACATCAGCCACCGTATGCCGGTGGATTTCCCCGGCGTGTACGGCGAGCTGGCACAGGGCATGAACACCATGGTGTTCGAGCACCTGGACGCGATCGTCGACGCCATCGAGGTACTGAACCAGTACGCCCAGGGCGACCTCAGCCGCGACGCACGGCGCCTGCCGGGCAGCCGCGCGATGCTGCACGAGTCGATGGATGCCGCCAAGGCCAGCCTGCACGCCATCAACCAGGACATCCAGCGCCTGGCATCGGCCGCCGCGGCCGGCGACTTCAGCGCGCGTGGTGATGCCACCGCCTACCGCCACGATTTCCGCCGCATGATCGAAGACCTCAACCGCCTCATGGCCACCGCTGACGGCAGCCTCGGTGCGCTATCCAAGGTGCTGGGTGCGATGGCCGAGGGCGACCTGACCCGCCGCATCGACGGCGACTTCCAGGGCGTGTTTGCCGCCATGCAGCGCGACACCAACCGCACGGCGGAAAACCTCGCCGGCATCATCCGCCGCATCCAGCAGGCCTCCGGTTCGATCGCCAGCGCGTCCGATGAGATTGCCGCAGGCAACGCCGACCTGTCGCGGCGCACCGAAAGCCAGGCCGCCAACCTGGAAGAAACCGCTGCATCGATGGAAGAGCTGACCTCCACCGTCCGCCAGAACGCCGAGCATGCGCAGCAGGCCGATGCGGCTTCGCGCAGTGCCGGCGAGGCCCTGCAGCAGACCGCACACGCGGTGCAGGACGTGGTGCGCGTGATGGGCCAGATCAACGCCTCTTCGCTGCGCATCGGCGAAATGGTCAGCCTGATCGACGGCATCGCGTTCCAGACCAACATCCTGGCCCTCAATGCAGCGGTCGAGGCGGCCCGCGCGGGCGAACAGGGCCGCGGCTTCGCCGTGGTCGCCAGCGAAGTGCGCACCCTGGCCCAGCGCGCGGCGGCATCGGCCAAGGACATCAAGGCATTGATCGATGAATCCACCGGCAGGGTCGAAGCGGGCATCACCATCGCCCGCCAGACCGAGGCCGCCATCGGGCAGCTGACCGCTGCCGCGGGCCAGACCGGGCACCTGGTGCAGCAGATCGCCCAGGCCAGCGTCGAGCAGGCGGCTGGCATCGAGCAGGTCAACCAGACCATCGCGCAGATGGACGAGGCCACCCAGCAGAATGCCGCGCTGGTCGAGGAAGCCAGTGCAGCCGCGCGCGCAATGGCCGGGCAGGCAGCGGAACTGGACCAGGCCGCCGCCGTGTTCCGCGTCTCGGGCCACGCAGCCACCGCACTCCGGCGCGCGGCCTGATCGGCAGGGACCGATGCGGGCACTCACACTGCCCGGATCGGCCCCGCACTACCATCACGGCGCAGGCCTGAAGCATTCAGCAGGCAGCGGCCTGCACCCCTTCCCCCGATCCCTGCCGCGCGACATTGTGGTTGCGCTGCCGCGGTCGTTCCGCCCATGCAGCCCCCCTGTGCGTTCTGATGTGGTCCTGATGCCCTCCCCCGAACAAGAACGCCTTTCCACCCTGGCCGGCCTCAATGCGCTCGGCGAAGTTTCCGGCGCCGCCCTCGACAGCCTCACCGAGCTCGCCACGCACGCCTTCAACGTGCCCGTTGCGTTCGTTTCGCTGCTTGAGGTCGATCGCCAGCGGCTGGTCTCGCGCAAGGGGCTGGATGTCACCCAGACGCATATCCGCGATTCGATCTGCGCCTCTGCCATCGGCATTGCCGAGACACTGGTCATCGATGACCTGCGCGCGCACCCGCGCCACGCCAGCAATCCGCTGGTGACCGGCGATGCGCAGCTTCGCTTCTATGCAGGCACGCCCCTGGTTGCCCGCAACGGCGTGGCCATCGGTGCGTTCTGCATCATGGACGACGCGCCCCGGCAGTTTTCCGAAGCGCAGCGTCGCCAGCTGCAGACCCTGGCCAATGCGGCGATGAACGAACTCGAGCTGCGCGCCCTGACCGGCCGTCGCGATCCGGTCAGCGGCCTGCCCGACCGCCATCAGTTCACGCTGGACTTCGACGCCCACGCCGCGCGTGAGCCGGACACCTTCGTGCATGCGGTGCTGATCGACGTCTTCGATGCCACCACCGCTACCGAGGCCGGCCAGGTACTGGGCATGGCGCCTCTGGAAACACTGATCCGCCGCATCGGCGTGCGCCTGCGGGTGGCGCTGGACGGCATGGCCGAGGTCTACCACGTGGGTGTGGCGCGGTTTGCCTTCGTGGTCGAGCTGTCATCGTCGAAGGCCGTGGAAGACCTGGTGGCCGAGCTGCAGGATCGGCTGACCCGGCCCATGATGGCCGCGCAGGTGCCGATGTCGCCTTCCTTCCATGCCGGCATCTGTGGCGTCACCCTGGGCCAGCACACGGCAGACGAAACCATCCGCCGCATGCTGGTGGGGCTGAACGCCGCCATCAACAGCCGCTCGCCGTTCCGCTGGTATTCCGAAACGCGCGATGCGCGCACGCGGCGCGGCTATCGGTTGGCCACCGATGCACGCGAAGCGCTGCAGGAGAAGCAGTTCCACCTGGTCTACCAGCCGCGCTTCCGCGCCTCGGACCTGGAACCGGTGGCCGCCGAGGTGTTGATCCGCTGGAACCACCCGCAACTGGGTGCTGTCAGCCCGGCCGAGTTCATCCCGGTGTTCGAACGCACGGCGGTCATGCAGGGCATCACCCGCTGGGTGATCGACCAGGCGCTGGACCAGTGCGTTGCCTGGCGCGCGGCGGGCATCACGCTGACCCTTTCGATCAACTACTCGGCGCGCGACATGGGCGAGGAAGATGCGGCGCTGCGACTGATACGCGCGATCGAACAGAAAGGGCTGTCCTGCGCGGACATCGAAGTGGAGATCACCGAGAGCCAGTGGCTGCGCGTGGACTCCCCCGCTGGCCAGCAGTTGCGGCAGATGGCGGCGGCGGGGCTGCGCATCGCCGTGGATGACTTTGGTAGCGGCTACAGCAACTTCGGCTACCTCACCGAGCTGCCGATCAGCACGCTCAAGCTGGACAAGACCGTGATCGACCGCCTGTGCCTGGACCCGCGTGCCGCGCTGAAGGTGGAAGCGATCATCGGCCTGGCCCAGCGCCTGGGCTATGCCGCGGTGGCCGAAGGCGTGGAAAGCGCCGAGCAGGTCGCGCGGCTGCAGGCACTGGGCTGCGATGAAATCCAGGGCTTTGCCCTGGCTCGACCGATGACGGCTGAAGCGTTCAGCGAACGATTCCGCGCCGCGTCCGCCCAGGCGTAGCGTCGAGCGTGCTCGACTGCCTCTGCGTGAAAATCCGTCGAGCAAGCTCGACGCTACGAAGCACGCGATTACACACCGAGTCTTCCCAGGCGTAGAGTCGAGCTTGCTCGACTGCCTCTGCGCGCGGTTACGCGGCGCGTGTGGCCAGCAGTTCAGCCACGCCGACACCCTCGAGCGAGCCGCAGCGCTCCAGCACGCCGCCGGTGTACTGCGGTCGCAGCAGCGGCAACGCTTCCTCCAGCGCCACGACATCGCCAAACGCGAAGCACAGCGCGGTATCGGCCGGCACCTGCTGCAGTTCCTGATGGAAACGGATGGGGCACTCGAAGGCGCTGCCCAGCACCACCACCTTCACCTGCCCGGCGCGCTCGAACAGCGCATCCAGCATCTGCTCGCCGGCCATGTCGAACACCGGCCGGCCCAGTTCGATGCCGGTCACGCAGCAGCCCACGAAAGTCTCCTTGCTGCCAAACCGGGTGCGCAGCACACGCGCATCGGCCGGGTGGGAAGCGGAGAAGGTCTGGAGGAGCGTACTGCTGATCACGGCATGCCTTGCGGTTCGGGAAGGGCGTGCAGTGTGTGCATGCGGCCGCGAAGGCGTGATGAAACTCCGCTAGTGCTCGCTATACTGGCCGCATACCGCAGTCTGTCTGGAACCCCCATGCCTACCCGAATCGATTTCCGGCCATCGCTGGACCTGGCATGCGCGTTGACCGGCATGCGCGTGGCACTGGTGGCTGAAGTAACCGACACCTCGGCACGCTCCATCCAGAGCATCGACAGCGCAGGCCTGGGCATTTCCAGCGGCATGCTCCTCGATGTGAACAAGACCTTCTGCAAGGAGGTCCGCGCGTCGCGCTCCCCGGTGTGGTTTGCCGATGCGCTGAGCCACCCGGACTACCAGTGCAGCCCCATCCCCGGCATGTACGGCTTCCGCAGTTTCCTCTCGGTGCCGCTGGTGCTGGTCGACGGCTCCATTTTCGGCACGCTGTGCACGCTGGACCCGGAACCCCGGCCGGTGGATGAGGAACGCGTGCAGTCGCTGAACTCTTTGGCGGCACTGGTGGCGGCGCAGATCGATGCCATCCTCAGCCACGATGCCGACAGCCGCACCATCGATGGCCTGAAGGCGCAGGGCGATTCGGTCGGCCGCCAACTGGCCGAGTTCGAGCAGTCCAATGCCGAACTGCAGCGGGTGGCCAAGCAGCGCGAGGAATTCATCGGTGTGCTGGCGCACGATCTGCGCAACCCCGTGCAGGCCATCCGCGCCGGTGTCGACCTGCTGTCGCTGGGCGCGTTGTCCGATTCGCAGCAGAAGGTGCTTGGCCATATCAACGAGAGTGCCGACCGCATCGCCGAACTGATCGATGTCACCCTGGATTTCACACGCGGACGCCTGGGCAGCGGCATCGCATTGAAGCTGGAGCCGTGGTCGGACCTCTCCGGCATCCTGGCCATGGCCTGCCGCGAAGCGATGCGCCCCTATCCGCAGCGCACCTGCGAAGTGGACCTGCAGCTGCCGTTGACCTTCCTCTGCGACGCCGCACGCCTGTGCCAGCTGCTGGCCAACCTGGTCATCAACGCCGCCGTGCACGGTACGGCGGACCAGCCGATACGGGTGCATGGCCGCAGCACCGACGACGGCATCGAAATCAGCGTGGCCAACCAGGGCGTCATTCCCGCAGCGCAGCTGGCGCAGATGTTCGAGCCGTTTGCGCGGCCGCAGGAGCGCCGGCTGGATGCGGGGCTCGGGCTGGGGCTGTACATCGCCTCGCAGATCGCCAAGGCCCACAGCGGCACGCTGAGCGTCATCAGTTCCGATGGCGCCGGGACGGTGCTTACGCTGCGGATCTGAACCAGCGCGACGCCGCCTCACGCACGTCGCCTGCCGCTTCACCAGTGTCGGCCGCCCAGGCGACGATGCCATCGGGCCGCACCAGCAGCGCGGCCAGTCCCATGCCATCTATGGGCTGGCGGATAATGCACTGGACCTGCGGCTGCCACGCATCCAGCACGCCGCACAGCGGCGAACCTGCGTCGAACACCCAGTACACAGCGCGTCCGGCGCGCAGCAGTTCGCCCATGCGCAGCCCATCAGCCGATACAAAATCCGGCGCACTGCGCCCCACCAGCGGATGCGCGCTCCCGAGCGGCAGCTGCTGCGAAATACCCCATACGCGCTCGGCCATGTAGGTCGCGCCCCCGGTGGTATCGAGCAGATCGGCCATCACCGCAGCCAGCGCACGCGAGCCCGCACCCGGCCGCATCAGCGCCACCTGTGCGCGCGACCAGTCCAGCACCTGCGCCCCGATCGGGTGGCGCTCGGCGTGGTAGCTGTCCAGCAGCGCCTCGCCCGCCTCGCCACGCAGCACCGCGGCCAACTTCCAGCCCAGGTTCATCGCATCGCCCAGCCCAAGGTTCAACCCCTGCCCGCCCAGCGGCGAATGCACGTGCGCGGCGTCACCGGCCAGCAGCACGCGCCCGTGGCGATAGCGCTCGGCCTGGCGCGCGGCATCGGTCCAGGTTGTCGCCAGGTGCAGTTCGCGCACCCGCACATCGCGGCCTGAAACGCGGCGAAGCAGGGCCTCAGCGGTATCACGGTCAAGCGGCTGGCGGTGCCCGGCGCCACGATCGAAATCGGCCAGTGCCAGCGTGCCGGGCGGGTTGAAGTTGCACATGCCATGGTCGGTGTACTGGCGGCCAGGCGTCAGCACCGAGGGATCCTCCAGCGTGACGCTGAGGGAGTGGCCGGTGAACTCAGGCTCTGTGCCGACGAAGGCAACACCGGCGCGCTTGCGCACCGTGCTGCGGCCGCCATCGCAGCCCACCAGCCAGCGGCCAGTGAAGCGCTGCCCGCCTGCATCAACCCGCACATGGTCAGCCTGCGGCTGGAGGCCTTCCACGGCCGTACCGCGCATGATCCGCACGCCCAGCGACTGCGCGCGTTCGGCCAGCACCACTTCCAGCGCCGCCAGCTCCACCGGCATCTGGGTGGCCGCCGGACCAGGCAACCGGTACGGCCAGCGCCCGCTGTCGACGCGGTCCAGCGCGAACGGAATACCGGCGAAGTGCCCGCCCAGTGGCCGCGCCTGCGCCAACCAGTGCGCGGTGCCCGGCGGCGGCGCCCCCTTGGCGGGCATGCGCACCTGGGTGGCGGCCAGCGCCTGCAGCAGGCCACGACGGTCCAGCGCCTCCAGCGTGGGCGCGGTGAGGCCGCGCAGGCCGAACGGCAGCCGCTTCAGCGGCGTGTCGGCCACTGCCGCCTGCTCCAGCACAAGCACCTGCGCGCCACCCTGGGCCAGCTCGGCCGCCAGGAACAGGCCGACCGGGCCGGCCCCGGCGATGACCACGTCGTACTGCATGGAAAACCCCCATGAGCACCGGGTCGGCGCTCTGTCGCCGCGAATGTTACACTCGGTGTACGTTTTCGATGTGAACCCGTCATGAGCCCACCTGCTGGCCGCCGCGAGCAACGCAAGGCCGAAACCCGGCAAGCCATTTCCGATGTGGCCACGCGCCTGATCATCGAGCGCGGCTTCGAGGCCGTGTCGATGGCCGAGATCGCCGAGGCCGCCGGGGTATCGCGCAAGACGGTGTTCAACTACTTCGCCAGCAAGGAACACCTGGTCTTCGACCGCGACGAAGAAGCACGGCAGCTGCTGCGTGAGGGCATGCATGCGCATGCCGGCCTGACCCCGCTGGCCGCCTTCAACACCCTGCTGCGCGAGCTGCTGCACAGTGGCCACCCCCTGCTGCGCATCCACCCCGGCGCCGCCGCGTTCTGGGCCACCGTGGCCGACAGCCCCGTGCTGGCCGACCACGGGCGGCGCCTGCAGGCGCAACTGACCGATGATCTGGCCCTGCTGATGGCCACTGCCGCAGGCCGTGCGCCCGATGATGCCGAGGCCCGCCTGGGCGCGGGCATGCTGATGGGCGTGGTCGTGGCCGCCTACCAGCGCGGGTTGCAGGCGTTGGCCTCGAACGAGGAACCCCAGGAGGCCATGCTGCAGCTGATCGTGCGCGGCACGACCGGGGTCCTGGCGGCACTGGCCGGCACGCCATACACCGCCCCGGCCCTGCCGCCGGGGTAAATCCCACACGGCATCGGGCCACGCCATGTTCACGCAATGTTCCTGTAATACGGTGCGGCACCGCCGTTTCCCATCTGCCCCGCCGTACCGCCGATGCATATCCTGCTGATCGAAGACGAAGCCGAACTGGCCGCCACGCTGAAAGGCGCGCTGCAGCGCGAGCGCCACGTGGTGGATCTGGCCGGCACCCTGGCGATGGCCCGCGAGGCGGCGCTCTGCGGGCTGCACGACCTGGTGCTGCTGGACCGCACCCTGCCCGACGGCGATGGCCTGGCCCTGATCGCCCTGCTGCGCCAGCACAACCCCGGCGTACCCATCATCGTGCTCAGTGCGCTGGGCCGGCTGCCCGACCGCGTGGCCGGGCTGGATGAAGGTGCCGACGATTACCTGGCCAAGCCCTTTGCGCTGGAGGAACTGTTCGCCCGCATCCGCGCCGTCGGCCGCCGCCCCAGCGGCCTCAACGCCGAGACTGTCACCGTCGGCCGCCTGAGCTTCGACCCGGTGTCCGGCGAAACCCGCGTGGGCGGCGAGCGGCTGGACCTGCCGCGACGCGAGATCCGCGTCCTGGCCGCGCTGGCGCGGCGCATCGGCCGCACCGTGCTGCGCGAATCCATCGAGATGGCGGTGTACGGCTTCGATGATGGCGTGCACTCCAACACCCTCGATTCGCACGTCTCGCGCCTGCGCCGCAAGCTGGCCGAGGCCGATGCCGGCGTGGAGATCCACGCCATCCGCGGCGTCGGCTACCTGATGCGGGAAATCAAGTAATGGCGCGGCGTCCTTCGCTGAAGTGGCCGCTGATCATCAAGCCGCTGATCTTCCACCTGCTGGCCCTGCTGCTGGCGTTCTTCGTGCTGCTGATGGTGCTGGTGCGCGTGGACAGCGGTGGCTACTACACCATCCAGACCTTCGCGCCGGTGGCCGCCGATGCCGTGCATCGCGATGCCAGCGGCAGGCTGTTCGTGAAGAACACACCGGAGCTGGCCGAAGAACTGAAGATCGCCCCGGGCGCCTGGTTCATCGCCCAGGATGACAGCGGCCACCACGTGACCTTCGGCAACGTGCCGCCTGCCTACGCCTCACTGGTGGGGCTGCTGGACGGCATTCCCTACGGAGACCTGCGCGGGCGCGAACGCGGCGACGGCCTGGCGGTGGTGGTACGCCAGCACACCGGCCCGGCGGGCAAGCTGACGATCATGGCCCATGGCGAAGTGGATACCCTCACCTGGCAGATGGCGCTGGCCGCGCACATCATCACCGTGCCGATCTTCCTGCTGCTGGCGCTGGTGACCATCGTGCTGACGCCGATCATCGTGCGCCGCGCGCTGGCCGGCGTGGAGCGCATCGCCGCCGAGGCCGGGAAGATTTCCGCCAACCACCGCGGCATCCGCCTCACCGCCACGGCGGTACCCGTGGAGATCGCACCGCTGGTGAACGCGGTGAACGACGCGCTGGACCGGCTGGATGAAGGCCACGAACGCCAGCGCCGCTTCATTGCCGCGGCCGCCCACGAACTGCGCACGCCCATCGCGATCCTGCGGGTGAAGCTGGACGCCGCCGACGATGCCACCTCGCACAGCCTGGCCCTGGAAGTAGCGCGCCTGGCCACGCTGGCCGAGCAGCTGCTGGACCTGCACCGCATGGACGAAGACGGGCCCAAGGAGACGCTGAACCTTGCGCGTGTGGCCAAGCGCGCGGTGGCCGACCTGGCGCCACTGCTGATCCAGTCCGAGCGCACGGTCGCGGTGTCGGTGGAGCAGCATTACCCGGTGCTGGGCGAAGCCGGCGCGATCGAGCGGGTGATCTCCAACCTGGTCTTGAACGCGGCCGAACACGGTGGCCGCAACGTGATCGTGCGTGTGCAGGGCAGCTGCCTGGAAGTGGAAGATGATGGCCCCGGCATACCGGTGGCCGAACGCGAACGCGTTTTCGAGCCTTTCCAGCGCCTGCGCCCCCGGCAGAGTGGCGCGGGCCTGGGCCTGAATCTGGTGCGGCAGGTGGTGGAACGCCACGGTGGCCAGGTCACGATTCTCGACGCGCCCGGTGGCGGCGCGTTGATCCGCGTGGAGTTTCCGCCGCACCCCGGTGCGAACCCGCCGGCGGCGTGACTGCCACCTGTCTGCGCGCGCGTGCGGCACGCGCCGGCAAGCTTGCGGCAATGTTGGCTGCGCAGTATCGGGCGCAGGGCGCCTGTGCGCGTCCCTGTTCCGTACTGAAAGGACGCCCATGCCGCAGGCCGCCGCTGCACCGCCGAAGAACACGCCCCGATCCGAACCGGGCGCCGCGGCCACTTCGCTGACCGTCGCCGCCTGGAACCGGCACCCGCAACCGCGCCGCCTGCGCGGGCTGGCACACTGGCCGCGCTGGCTGCGTGACCTGCCGGAGCCGGCGCGGCCGATCGCACTGGCGCGACTGTTCGGCGCACTGTTCATGGCCCTGCCCGGCGCCGCCCTGGTGGTGTTCGTTGCACTGCACGCAGGTGCAGCGCTGGCGGCGGCCACACTGCTGTTGGTGGCGACGCACGCCACGCTGCATGCCATGGCCGCGTGGTCACAGGCCCGCACCGGAACGTCTTCACCGTGGCCACAAAGGCTGGAAGCCCCTGCCCCGGCGCTGCTGTCGTGGACCAGCCTGCTGCCGTTCGCAACGGTCGCGGCCCCGGGTGCCAACACCCTGCTCGGCGCCAGCGCGGCCCTGCTGCTGCTCAACGCATGGCTCACTGCATACGGCCGCCATCGCCCCTGGCAGCGGCCGCTGCATGTGGCCACGGCCACGCTGTTGGCTGCCACCCTGGCCGCTCAGGCGGTGCTGTTGTCCCTGCCCGCGCGCGCCGCGTTGCTGGCGGGCGCGGCCTGCATCGGCGTATCGGTGGCCGTACAGCTGCGTGCCGGCACGCACCGCATCACAGGGCATCTGTTGCTGGTGCTGGGCAGCCTGTGCGCGGCTTTTGCCGTGGCGCTGCAGGTCGGCAGCCACTGAGCAGGCCCGGCGCCGCAAGGTTGGCGCAATCCAGGACATCGAGACTCGGCCCTGCCTGCACGCACAGGCACGCCCGTCATTCCTGCAAGGATTTCCGATGTTCACCGCACAACGGGCAACGCGCCCATGAGCGCCGCACCCCGCACCCGTCGCCGCCTGTGGATCGCCGCCGCCGCTGGCGTATGCCTGCTGGCCCTGGCCGTGCTCTGGCTGATGCCGGCCGCACCACCGGAACTGGAGGTGTCGCCCGTTCAACGCGGCGATATCGAACAGGTGGTCGAAGCCACCGGCACCCTGAAGCCCTCGCGCCTGGTGAGCGTGGGTGCACAGGTTTCCGGCCGCATCGAAACCCTGCACGTGAAGCTGGGCGACAGAGTGAAGGCCGGCGACCTGATTGCCGAGATCGATTCGCGTACCCAGCGCAACGCGCTGCAGAGCGCCCAGGCCGCACAGCGCAGCGCCCGCGCCAACCGCGATGCCCTGGCTGCCGACCTGCGCCAGTACCAGCTGACCCTGCAGCGCCAGCAGGCACTGGTCGCCCGCCAACTGGTGGCGCGTGCCGACTACGATGCAGCGAAAACCAAGGTCGACGCCACCCGCGAACAGGTCGCTGCGCTCGATGGCGAAGTGGTGCAACGGCAGACTGATGTGGACGTGGCACAGACCAACCTGGGCTACACGCGCATCACTGCCCCCACCGACGGCACCGTGCTGGCCGTGGTCGCCCGCCAGGGGCAGACCGTCAACGCCGTGCAGAGCGCGCCGACCATCGTGATGCTGGGCAACCAGGACGTGATGACCGTCTACGCTGAAATCTCCGAGGCCGACGTGGTGCACACCGCCCTGGGCCAGGAGGCGTACTTCACCATCCTCGGCGACAGCGGCCGGCGCTACAGCAGCACGCTGCGCGACATCGCACCGGCGCCGGAATCGATCACCAACGAAGACACCTCCGGCTTCGCCGCGCCCGGCGCGTCGGCTGGTGCTAGCCGCACCGCCATGTACTACAACGGCCAGTTCGACGTGGACAACGCCGATGGCCGCCTGCGCAGCTACATGACCGCACAGGTGCGCATCGTGCTCGGCCGTGCCAAGGGGGTGTTGACCATCCCATCGGCCGCCCTGGGCGCACGGGCAGCCGATGGCAGCTACAGCGTGCAGGTCCGTGGCGCCGATGGCCGGCCAGCCGCGCGGCGCATCACCACCGGGCTGGATGACCAGATCAACGTAGAGGTGCGCAGTGGCCTGCAGCAAGGCGAACAGGTGGTGCTGGCACAGACTGCCGATGCCGCCGCTGCCACGGGCGCTGCACAGCCATGACCGACGCCGCGATGGACGGTGCGCTGCTGCGCGTGCGCGGCATCCGCCGCGAGTTCGCCGCAGGCGAGCATACCCTGGTGGTGCTCGATGGCATCGACCTGGACATCCGCGCGGGCGAACTGGTGGCCATCGTCGGCCAGTCCGGCTCGGGCAAATCCACGCTGATGAACATCCTCGGCTGCCTGGACCGGCCCTCGGCCGGCACCTACTGCATTGCCGGCCGCGAGACCGCGCAGATGACGCCGGATGAACTGGCCGAACTGCGCCGCGAGCACTTCGGCTTCATCTTCCAGCGCTACCACCTGCTGACCGACCTCACCGCGCTGGGCAACGTCGAAGTGCCGGCCATCTATGCCGGCCAGCCAGCGGCCGAGCGCCACCGCCGCGCGCAGGCGCTGCTGCAGCGGCTGGGCCTGGGCGAGCGCATGCAGCACCTGCCCGGCGAGCTGTCCGGCGGCCAGCAGCAGCGTGTGTCCATCGCCCGTGCGCTGATGAACGGTGGCGCGGTGATCTTCGCCGACGAGCCCACCGGCGCACTGGATACGCAGTCCGGCAAGGAGGTGATGAAGATCCTCGGTGACCTGCACGCCGAAGGCCACACCGTGGTGCTGGTGACCCATGACATGGCCGTGGCCGAGCACGCCCAGCGCATCATCGAGATCCGCGATGGGCGCATCGTGGATGACCGCCCCACCGCAGCTGCCTTGGCCGCCAGTACCAGCACGAGTGCCGTCCTGCAGGCGCGCAGCGAGGGCAGCGGCTGGCAGGCGCTGCGCGACCGCTTCACCGAAGCCTTCCGCATGGCCCTGCGCGCGATGAACGCACACCGCATGCGCACCTTCCTCACCATGCTCGGCATCATCATCGGCATCGCCTCGGTGGTGTCGGTGGTGGCGCTGGGCACCGGTGCACGCCAGGCCATCCTGTCCAACATCGCCTCGCTGGGCACCAACACCATCGAGATCTACCCCGGCTCGGGCTTCGGCGATGTACACGCCGCGCAGGTGGAAACACTGACCCCGGGCGACAGCGTTGCCCTGGCCGGCCAGCCCTTCGTGGACAGCGCGACGCCCGGCGTGGCCAGCAGCGGCACCGCACAGCGTGGCAATCGTGCAGCAAACGTGCAGATCCAGGGTGTCAGCGAGCAGTACTTCCGCGTGCACGGGCTGAAGCTGGGCGCCGGCCGCTTCTTCGGCCAGCCTGCCGTGGCCGGCCACCAGCAGGTGGCGGTGATCGACGCCAACACGCGCGCACGCTTCTTCGCCGCCCAGGAGGATCCCATCGGCCAGAGCCTGCTGCTGGGCAACGTGCCGGTGCGGGTGGTGGGCGTGGTCAAGAAGGAAGCCGGCGCCGCGGGTGACGCTTCACTGCTGCAGGTCTGGGTGCCCTACACCACCGCCATGGCCCGCATGCTGGGGCAGAGCCACGTATCCAACATCACCGTCCGCGTCTCCGATGCGGTGGGCATGCAGGCAGCGGAGGCCTCGATCAGCCGGCTGCTGGCGCGCCGCCATGGCCGCGCGGACTTCTACATGAGCAACAACGCGCAGATCCGCCAGTCCATCGAACAGACCACGCGCATCCTGACGTTGATGATCAGCGCCATCGCCGCCATCGCGCTGGTAGTGGGCGGCATCGGCGTGATGAACATCATGCTCGTCTCGGTGACCGAACGGACGCGCGAGATCGGCGTGCGCATGGCCGTGGGTGCCCGGCGCAGCGACATCCTGCAGCAGTTCCTCATCGAATCGGTGCTGGTGTGCCTGCTCGGTGGCGTGCTGGGCATCGGCGTGGCACTGGCCCTGGGTGCGGTGCTGGCCTTGGCCGATATCGGCTTCAGCCTGGTGTTCTCCTCCGCCTCGATCCTGGCCGCGTTCGCCTGCAGCAGCCTGATCGGCATCGGCTTCGGCTTCCTGCCGGCACGCCGTGCCGCACAGCTCGACCCGGTGGAAGCCCTGGTCCGCTGAACGGCATGCAGAACGCTGCAGTGACGGCAGGTTCGCGCAATGTCCGCGCGCTGTACTGACCCTACCGACACAGCCGCACAGGAGCGGAACGATGGTTGAGAAGACAGGACGCAGCGCATGGCTGCTGGCGGCCGCCGTGCAGTTTCTGGTGCTGCTGCCCTATGCCGGCCCGGCGCAGGCGCAGCACCGCGATGGCTACCGCGCCGGATGGGACCGTGGCTACGAAGACCGCCAGCGCGATGAACGCGAGCGCCGTGAGCGCGAACGGGAACGCGACCGCCGTGACGATGCCAAGGCCAAGGGCGTGGTGGTGGGTGTGGTGGGCGCGGCCGTGGTGGCCGGCGTCATCGCGGCCGCCGCCAAGCGTGAACGCGAGAACCGTGAGCGCGCCGATTACTGCATGAGCCGCTACGGCAACTACGACCGCCGCAACGACACCTACCGTGGCTCGGACGGCTACAGCCATCCCTGCCGCTGAACTGCCCCGCAGCCTTCAAGGAAACCACCGCATGAACAAGACCGCTCTACTGATTGCCCTCTGCGCCGCGCCGCTGCTTGGCCACGCCGCCATCAATGATCCGAAGCAGGCTTACATTGATTCGAGTTTCGCCGCCATGGACAGCAACGGCGACGGCCGCATCGACAAGGCCGAGTACGCGAAATACCAGCAGGCGCGCTTCAGCAAGCAGGCCGATTCCATCGACGCCGCGTTCAAGGAAATGGACACCAACAAGGACGGAAAGATCAGCAAGCAGGAAGCGGCCGTCGTGCCGGAGATCGCCAAGTACTTCGCCGGCCTGGATACCGATGGCGACGGCTATCTCTCGCTGAAGGAGATGCAGCAGGCGATGGTGGCCGCACAGACGGCGGACACGCCAGCGAAGTAGCGCCGTGGCGGATGCGCCCTCACATCGCTCTGGCAGGTGCCCACCGTGGTGGGCACGATTCCGTCACCGCGCGCGCAAACCGAAGCGCCCACCAAGGTGGGCATCTACCGGCCCTAGAGCGCTGATGAATCAACGCACCTTGTACAACACCGCCGCACCCGGCCGCGGTTCAAACGCCGGCACCGTCTGCTGGGTCAGCGCGGTGCCCTTGGCATCCCACACCAGCGTCTCCACCGGGTACTCATCCTTGCGGGTCATCTGGTCGATCTTCGCAACCACCACCGTCGCCGCCGCCGGCACTTCCGGGTTCCAGCCAAACACCCCCACGCGGCCATAGAACACCGCTGGGGCAGTGGCATCAAGGCGGCGGTCCGGGCACATCACCAGGCCGCGATCAAGCATCACCCGCAGCGCACCCACCGGCACCTTCTTCACGGTCGGCGTAGTGCGTTCAGTGCTGTGGCCGGGGCAGACATTGGCGGCGCGGGTGACCATGTCTTCGGCCACCTGGCGGTCAGACTGGGCGAAGGCCAACGCCGGGGCCAGGCAAAGGCAGAACAGGACAAGCGGGGACTTCCGGGTCATTGCAGAGTTCCTGGAGTGGATACCCAGCGAACTTAGCAATGGCTCGACGCGGAGTTGCAAAGACTGCGTGAGGCCCCGGTTACGCGCGCGCTGCACGCTGCGGCGGCACCGCAGCATGGAAACAGGCCTGGCGATTCAGGATGCGCTCAAGGGCCGGCTGCTAACACAGCAGCCAGGAACTGCCGGTGGCGCTCTCGCCCACCGCAGCAAAGGAATGCCCCGCCCATGCCATGGCGCGGACACCTGATTGCCCCATTGGATTGAGCCGACCACCGATGCTTCCCCCGTTCGAGCCGCTCAGGCGCTACTTCGATTTCTCAGGCCGCTGTGACCGCACGGAGTTCTGGTCGTACCTGCTGTTCGTACTCGCGGTATTCGGCGCATGCAACGCCCTGATCGAGCTGCCCCATGGGGAGAACGCCTACAGACTGGCTGCCGCCGGCTGGTTGCTGGGCATGGCGGCAGCCGTGTTGCTGTTCATCCCGACCCTGGCCGCGATCGTGCGCCGGCTGCACGACATCGACGAGTCAGGCTGGTATGCGGTAATCGTTTTCGTACCGTTGGGCGTGTTCGTCCTGTTCCCGGTGATGCTGCTGCCGGGAACCGGCGATGACAACCGATTCGGCCCGGAACGCGCCGCGCAGACCCGTTCGCTGCCCGGGTTGAGCCTCAAGGCACCAGGCAGCGCTCCACCTGCAGCGACAACACCTGGCAGGCGTTGAACAGGCCCTCCACCACAGCGGCCGAAGGGTAGCCATCCGGGGTCTCGCTCTCCCGCGCCACATGCGCCGCGTGCAGCACGGCAGTCAGTGCGGTAATGCCCGAAGCGCTGCGGGTGGCCAGGGCCATCTCAAAGGCGCGCCCGGGGCTGAGGCGGGTTTCGGTCCAGGGTTCACCATCGGCACGCAGGTTCGCGCCGTGGCCCTTCAAGTGCGCAAGGAATGTGGAAGGTACGGCGCGCTCGGCAGAGTCGCAGAGGGCATCCTCGAGCTTCTCTGCGAGGGTGTTGGGAAGATCGCGCAGGGCAGCGCCGAGTAGCGCGTGCAGGCGGGGATAATCGGGAAGACGGTCAGGCATGACGGCAACCTCACGGTGTGGCCACCTGCAGATGCAAGGTGGCGGACGGTGCGGGTTGCCGTGCCGGATACGTAGTACGAAAGCCGGCGGGTCCTGAGACCCCCACACACCGTCCGCCATGGACTGGCAGAAGGTGCATTGTCGTGACTGCAGGTTCGACCGCAACAACGACGCCGTGTACTACGTAAGTTCGGGACGCCAATCCCGGCCAGGGCGAATGCCTTGGCGAGGCGATGATTGGCGTACTCGTTCGCGGATGAAAAGTAGGGAAATGCCGCGTTCGCGTGCAGTCATGGCACTTGCGTCATGCGGTGGCGAGTTATCCATCAAACGCACCCGATGGGGCGGGAACGTTCGCCTGCAGATGGCATGCCACTGTGTATGCGGGAAGGCCGAACGCGACACACCTGACTCACCTTTTCCCCATAAGCCGCTCACGTCGGAACAGATCAGGTGTCGCAATCGACCCCTGAACACCCTGCGGATCCGGCATCAGAGAGCAGGCCTGCGCCTCCAGAGAATCCGCAATCGCCCGTTGCAGTGCGGTTCCAGCGGGAATGTCGCAAAAGACACTCGAATCCATTCCGAATCGCATCGGATTCTCCCGGCCGATCAGCAATGGAAGCGATTCATGGCACGGAACTGGATTGTGATGGGAGACCCGACCTCCAGCGGAGGGCGTGTAATCACCGCGTCGAACCGAACCGACATCGAGGGCATGGGCGTTGCACGCGTGGGTGACAAGGCCACGTGCCCGCAGATGCACAAAGGGGTGTTCTCGATTGTTGAAGGCGACAGCACGATCATCATCGATGGCCAGCCCGTTGCGCTGGACGGATGCGCGCTCGCGTGTGGCTGCAGGGTGATGTCCAGCCAGCAACTCCGGGTGTATGTATCCAATACGGCCACCACGGGCGAAACTGCCAGCCGCAACTCAGCCAGTACGCAGCCTGCTGCAACGCCGCTGGACAGCGGCCGCCACCTTCAGTTCGACCAGGCCATCCGTTTCACCGGCTCACAGGGCATGCCGTTGCGTGAGCTTCCCTACACGCTCCACCTGGCGGATGGCCAGACCTTCTCCGGCATCACCAGCGCGCTGGGCGAGACCTCACGTGTATCAACCCGGGAAAGCGTGGCAGTGGTGCGCGGGGAGTTGCGCCCACCCAGTACCACGAGCGGCTGTTGCGAACGCACTGTGTTGGCCGGGATCGATGATGTAGAGATTTTTGAAGTTGACGGTGTGATCACCACCTCTGACACCTTGGGAACGTCGATCGTACCGGTGCAGGTGCCAAGCCATGAACGCCGCTTGACACAAGGCGAGATCGAGATGGCACAGCTGGTATTCGGCGATGCGATTGACTACAGCCTGGTGAGAATTCACAACCATGGCTACTGGATGCTGGTTGGGATGCAACCGGATAACACTGTGGTTGCGCCCAATGGCGAGATCTATTTCCCAAAAGACCTGTATAGAGATGACTTCTCTCGTGAAAACCTGGACCTCCAGAAACTCTTCATCCATGAAATGACGCATGCCTGGCAGTATCAGCTTGGCTACAACATAAAGCTAACTCGGGGTCCACGGCCGAACATGAGCTACAGATATCAGCTTGACGAGGTTCGCCTACTGCGCGACTACAATATGGAAGCGCAAGGCGACATTCTCGCAGACTACTTCCTCGCTACCTTCCGTGATTCGCACAGCAAGAGGAACCGAGCTACGGATCAGGCAATGCTCGACATTCGTGCCAACTTGAACCGTACCCTCGCGCAGTTCCTCTCATCGCCTGGCGACAAACGCAATCTTCCAAGGACGACACGATGATCAAGCAATCATGGCTATTCTGCGCGTTACTGATGCCGCTTGTGGCCAGCTGCTCACCACCGCCCGGACGCTATCAGCAGGCTACGGTCAGCACGTCCGACGGCAGACTGTGCTTTGGCGTTCCCGACACGCGCGAAACGCGGTCCGCGCCTCCTGAGATCGTCTCAATCGCTGTGAGCGAAGTTGGGAACGGCCTTTACCCGCTGTGGGAACGCATATTCGTGGATGAGAGCATCCCCAAGCTCGTCCTGCCCCCTCACCAGTGCATCCCTTATGCGTCTGTATCGTCCGCTGCTCCGCCACTACAGGTGGGAACGTACTACGAGGTGGCTCTCTCCGGGTATACACCGGGCAACCCAGAAAATGAGGGTGAGGGAGAGATGCGTTCCTTCATCTCCTGTTTCCATCTCCGTCAATACGCCGACACCACCCGCTTGGAGCCTGTCATGGTGGTATGCGGCAATGTACCCACATCTTCGCTGCCCCCCTCATGAGTGGAGGCCCAGTGATTCGCGTGGTGCAGCGAGTAGCGCACTGAACCGATGCAGCTGAATGGCCGTATGGCGAAAAGTGCACCTTCCAAGAGCGACACGATGATCAGACTGTCATGGCTCCTCTGCGCGTTGCTGCTACCGCTGGCCGCCAGCTGCTCACCACCGCCAGGGCGCTACCAGAAAGCCACAGTCAGCACGTCCGACGGCAGGCTGTGCTTTGGCGTTCCCGACACCCGCGAGAATCGATCCGAGCCGCCTGAGATTGCTTCCATCGGAGTAAGCGCTGCTGGGCAGGGTCTCTACCCGATGTGGGAACGGGTCTTCATGGACGAGCATGTTCCCGAACCTGCACTCCCACCTGACCAGTGCATGCCCTATGGGTCCGGACCCACCCCTGCCCCGCCGCTGCAGGCTGGCGCGTACTACCAGGTGGTCCTCTCCGGATATACACCAGACAACCCAGACAATGGGGCTGTGGGAAAGATGCGTGTATTCAGAGCTTGCTTTCACCTACATCAATCCGCCAATGATCGCGAATTGAAGCCTATCGTGGTGACCTGCGGGGACGTGCCCCCATCCTCGCCACCTCCCTGATGAGAGGAGCTCAGCCATATAGACCGTTGCAGCAGGAACCTCACCAGGCTCCCAACCTTCAACTGTCCCCACGCGTACTCTGGTAACCGCGATAAGTTTCGCCCCACTCGCGCATTGCCAGCAGCACCGGCACCAGCGAACGCCCGAATTCGGAAAGTTCGTATTCCACCTTCGGCGGCACTTCCGGGTACACATGGCGGATCAGCACGCCGTCCGCCTCCAGTTCACGCAACTGGCTGGTCAGCATCGATTGCGTGGCGTTGGGCACCAGCCGCGTCAATTCCATGAAACGCCGCTTGCGCTTCATCAGGTGAAACAGGATGACCGGTTTCCACACGCCGCCCATCACCGACAGCGTGACCTCAACCGCGCACCCGCTCTTGCCATCCCAACGCTTGCTGCGCATACATACTCCGGAAAACCATAGTACCTACGAAAAATCGTCGTTCTTGTTGCGATCACGGTGCGAGCCTAGCATGGGGCCATCCACTGAACGTGAGGCGCTTCATGAAGTTCAAGGCTCTCCTTTCCAGCAAGACCAACGACCGTGTTTCCACCGAACTGGTGGATTTTGACGAAGCCGACCTGATGGACGGCGATGTCCTGGTGCAGGTTGATTATTCGACCCTCAACTACAAGGACGCGCTGGCGCTGACCAACGAGCGCCCGGTCATCCAGAAATTCCCTCTCATTCCCGGCATCGACCTTTCCGGCGTGGTGCTGGAATCCAGCAATGCCGGTTTCAAGGCCGGTGATCGCGTGGTGCTCAATGGCTGGGATCTGAGCATGGGCCACCACGGCGGCCTGGCCCAGCGCGCCCGCGTGCGGGGTGAGTGGCTGAACAGGATTCCCGGCAACCTGACCACCCGCGATGCCATGGCCATCGGCACCGCCGGCTATACCGCCATGCTGTGCGTGCTGGCATTGGAAGACGCGGGCGTGACCCCGGAAAAGGGCGATGTGCTGGTCACCGGCGCCAATGGCGGCGTGGGCTCGATTGCCGTGGCCATTTTGTCCAAGTTGGGCTACCGCGTGGTGGCCGCGACTGGACGCCCGGAACATGCTGAGTACCTGCACAGCCTGGGCGCGGCGGAGATCATCGACCGCGGGGAGCTTTCCGAGCCGCGCAAGAAGCCGATCAGCGCCGAGCGCTGGGCTGGCGTGGTGGACGTGGCCGGCGGCCCGACCCTGGTCAACGCGCTTGCCGAAACCAAGTACCGCGGCGCCGTAGCGGCCTGCGGCCTGGCACAGAGCGATGCGCTGCATGGCTCGGTGCTGCCTTTCATCCTGCGCAACGTCACCCTGGCCGGCGTGGATTCGGTGAACGCACCGCAGGACGTGCGCCAGCGTGCATGGGATCGCCTGGCCACCGACCTGGACCCGCAGAAGCTTGAGAGCACGGTGCAGCAGATCGGCTTGGCCGAGGTGCTGGACGTGTACGAGCAGATCATCCCGGGCAAGGTGCGCGGGCGGATCGTGGTCGACGTGAACGCCTGACGCCTGTTACGCCAGCGGTGGTGCAACGCCATCGCTGGCTGCTGGCCCGCCAGAGCGGAAGCCCTGCGCACGGCATCAAGCCCCCTTATCATGGGGCTGTAAGGGCGCTTTACGCCCAGTGACGTACGCAAGGCAGTATCTGGATGTCTATGGAATGGCGCCCCTCGGGCTGGGGCCAGCGTGTGACCCGCTCGCCGGACTGGCGGCTGCGGCTGGATGGCGAACATGTCGAGCTGCTGATTGCGGGCCGGCAGTACTCGCAGCGCGTGGACGGCGACGAACGCGTGCGGGTTCTTCCTGGCCTGTTCTGGGCCCGAGTTGCGCTGAAGAGCGATGACGGCCAAACACTGTCAGTGGATGGTCTGCCGAACCGCCAAGCTTCGCAGCTCTCGGCGGCTGTCCAGCAGGTGCTCTTTGCGCGCACCACGCGCGGGCGCAAGGCGCTCTTTGAGGACATCCTGGAGCAGATCCAGTCATGGCTGGCTGATGCCGACGCCCTGACCGACCGGGGCACTGCAGGCCGCCGCTGGATCACCCACGAGCAGCAGCAGGCCCTGCTGGCCGAGCGCCCCGCCCTGCCCCTGTCGCCGGCCGAGCTTGAGCGACTGTTCCTCGATGAGGACGTGCACGACGATCTGCACGCGCACAGCCACCGCGTCGCGCTGGATGCCCTGCACGACTGGCAGCTGGATTGGCCCGCCGTGTGGGCAGACGCCAATGCGACCATGACAACGCGGGAACTGGTGCTGGCCAAGGACTTCCTGGACCGGGTGGAAAGCAGGCCGCTGACCGAGGAACAGGCCCGTGCGGTCATCTGCTTCGACAACTGCGTGCAGGTCGTCGCCTCGGCCGGCTCCGGCAAGACCTCCACGATGGTCGCCAAGGCGGCTTATGCCATTGATCGCGGGTTCGTTGAGCCCGAGCGGATCGTGATGCTGGCCTTCAACAAGGACGCCGCCAAGGAACTGGAGGAGCGCGCGCAGCGGTCCTTCGAACGGCTCGGCATGGGCGACACCGTGGTCGAGGCGCGGACCTTCCATGCGTTGGGCCTGGCGATCATCGGCAGGGCCACCGGGCGCAAGCCCGACATTCCCGAGTGGGCCATCGACGCGACGCAGGGCTTCAACAAGCTGGCCGAGCTGGTGGACGACCTGAAGGATCGCTCGATCCACTTCCGCACCCAGTGGGACATGTTCCGGCTGGTGTTCGGGCGCGATCTTCCGCCGTTCGGTGCCGAGATGATGGCCGATGGCTACGACCGCGACGGCACGCCCTACATCCGCACCCTGCAGGGCGAGCGGGTAAAGAGCCTGGAAGAGTGCGTCATTGCCGATTGGCTGTTCTACAACGGCGTGACGTACGACTACGAGCGCCGTTACGAATTTGATACCGCCACCGATACCCACCGCCAGTACCGACCGGACTTCTATTACCCGGACGCTGCGCTCTATCACGAGCACTTTGCGCTGGATGCCAACGGCCAGCCGCCGAAGCACTTCGACAATTACGCCGAAGGCATGCAGTGGAAACGCCAGCAGCACGTATCGCGCGGCACCGCGCTGGTCGAAACGACGTCGTTTGGCCTGCGCAGCGGGCATGCACTGGAACATCTTGCCGGGAAACTCGGCGATTCCGATGTCCGGCTCGACCCGAACCCCGACCGTGAGCTGCCCAACGAGGGCGCCAAGCCGATGCCGGACGCGGACCTGATCGGCCTGATGCGGACCTTCATCGCCCACGCCAAGAGCAACTGCCTGACGCTGGACGATCTGGCCGCGCGCCTGCGGCAGATGCCCGAAGACCAGTTCAAGGAACGCCATCGGCGATTCCTGGAAATCGCCGCGCCGGTTTTCCAGGCCTGGGACAACGCGCTGGCCGACGAGCGCGGCATCGACTTCGAGGACATGCTCAACATGGCCGCCGGCATCCTGGAGCAAGGGCATTACCAATCGCCCTACGACCTGGTGATGGCCGACGAATTCCAGGACGCCTCGCGCGCCCGCGCCCGCCTCTGCCGTGCGCTGGTCAGCCAGCCGGGCCGCCATCTGTTTGCGGTGGGCGATGACTGGCAGTCGATCAACCGCTTCGCGGGTGCCGATGTTTCGGTGATGACCGGGTTCCGCGAATGGATGGGCCATGCCCAGGTGCTGAAGCTGGAGCAGACCTTCCGCTGCCCGCAGGAACTGTGCGATATCTCCAGCCGCTTCATCAGCCGCAATCCTGCACAGATTGCCAAGGCGGTGCGTTCTGCTGCGCCGGCGATGGGGCCGGTAGTGCAGGCCTTCCAGATGACGCGGCGTGAGGAAGTGCAGGACGGTGTTCGCCAGTACCTGGCCAAGCTGCACCAGCAGTTGGTTTCTGGAGCCGTACCGCCGGGGCGCGATGGGCGCGTTCGGGTGTTCGTGCTCGGCCGCTATCGTGCGGATCGCAGTGCGCTGCCTGCGGATTGGAAGACGTTGTTTGGCAGCACGATGGAGGTTGAGTTCCTTACGGCCCATCGATCGAAGGGGCGCGAGGCGGACTATGTGATCCTGCCGGGCATGGTGAACCGTGGATTCCCCAGCCTGCGCGCGGATGATCCGGTGCTTTCATTGGCAATGCCGGATGGGGATACGTACCCGCTGAGCGAGGAACGGCGGTTGTTCTATGTGGCGCTGACGCGTGCGCGGCGGAGTGTGGCGATGTTCACGCTGCAGGGCAAGCACTCGCCCTTCCTGGATGAGCTGGTTGAGGAAGGCGTTGTGGAGGTGACCGGGATTTCAGGCGCGGTCATCAATGAGGAGCGCTGCCCGGTGTGCAAGGTGGGGGTGTTTGTGGAGCGGAATGGACCGCATGGGGCGTTCCGGTCGTGCTCTAGTTACCCGTTGTGTCATAACAAGCCAGGGAAAATAGGCAGATGAGATCATGCGCGCATAGCTCCCCCTTCATGAATTTATTGTAGAGCTTGCGCGAGCCTTCCGAAATGGAGCCAGACTGAAAGCGAAGCACTTCAAATAAATAGCACGCCTATTTTTTTCCTGAAGAACCTAAGGGGCTAGGGACCTACCCCGCCCTGTCAACAGAGCTGAACAGCGCATACACCCGCTTGATAACCATCAATATGGTAAGCATTACGTTTATCCATATGAAGGCGTTCATGGCATAGACAAACGACTCCATCCTGCTACCGGACCCACTCTTCACAGCCATTGTAAAAACAAGCAAACTCACTAGAGAGCACAGGCAAAGAAGCACAGCAAAAGATATGTTCGCCACTGACTCATCAATGACATTCCGCCTCAGCTCGACGTGCCGAATTCGCTTGGCATCCACGCTTGCTTGAGGCCTCTGGAGCTTATCGAGCAGATCCTTCACCTTGGTCCGCTGATCAAACATCAAGACTAATAAATTCAGGAGCAGGCCAAGCAAGATGGCCGCTGCATTAATCAATGCAGCGACCAAGCTTTCGGTCAGCGGAATGAGCGAAAGATAGACGACCACGCCAATAATAAGCGGACAAATGAAGAATACCGACCAATCCACCAAGCTAATTCGCCCGGCAGAGTGATTTCTCAAGGTCATCAGATGAGCTTTGACGATACCCAGCACATTAATCTTTGCACTCATACCTCACAGACCTCTCATCAATTCGAGTTGTCTAGATCATCCATCAGCTCGGTCGCAAATTTTGCGATTGACTCTCGCGTAGGAACTCCGTCCTTGAACTTTATCTGCGGCTCCTGAAGGTAGAATTTTGCTTTAGGAGTTTTCGATCCCTCCAGTGAGATGACTCGCGAGCGGCCATTGAAGGAGACTTCCGCCTTCACATCCGTGCAATCCTTGTCAGAAATCGCCACAAGTAGATCTCTCTTCTTACCTTTCCCGATGAACGCGGAGAGCTTTCCAAGCCCGCCCTCCCTCTTGAGCACCAGAGTTTTTTCAATAGTGTCGTCGGTGAGGATGTCGGCAACGTCCGCTCCTGCAGGCGTTTCGAAATGGGAAACCTTGATGGATCTAACGTCTGCGTCTTTCAAATAGGTCTTTAGCGCGAGACTGGAACACAGCGGACTAACGACCAAGCCGCAGGCCGCAAGCTGATTGTTAACGTGAAGTCCAAGGTAGTCTGACAACCACGACTTTACGTTGATATTTCCTATGGAGTGAAGAATTGCGTAGCCGGCCTTACTGCCTGCTGGAAGCCTAAGGTGGACATAGTAGTCAATTACGTCACTTTCTTCCGACTTCTTCTTGTGCGTGGATTTCAAACTGGTCGAACTAATGATGTCACTTGGTATGCCAAAGCTACCCTGCCCAACATAGAACGATATTTCTCGTGCAACCTTGTCCAACTTGGGAGAGCTAATCTTGATGAGGCGATTGCTTCCATTGACCAGAAATTTTTGATGACTTCCTGTATGGAGCTTCACAAATGCTTCAACAACATTTAGCAGATCGAACTTCTTACCTGCGACGTTGATGGCATCCAAAACGGAATTCTTGTCCTTTCCGGGCTGCTTTGGATTCTTAACCTTCACTTCGAATGCTGATACGGAATGCGATGTCACAAGCCCCCCTGCTCTGTAGGATGTTCAACTCATGTGAAGATCGTGCCATCGTAGCACCCGCGTTTCCGTAGGTTTTTTTCCCTTCATTATGTAGGTAAATTCCTACATCCATTTTCAGGCGAGCGGAGCGCTCAGCTCGGTAGATGGGGGCAAGAGCCAAGCGAGTTGCAATGGCCCCAGGCCTCTAAGCATCATTGATCTCGCCTATCCGAGCAGATGATTGCAGGGGGAGCTAGCCACCGCTGCAGAAAGCAATGCAGCAGAAGACCAAATGTCAATGACCGGACAGCAAAAAGCCCTCGTTTCCAAGGGCTCTTTAGAAAAATCGTGGCGGAGAGAGTGGGATCGGATCACCTTTGATCCAACCCCTTCAAACCGTTGCAGAAAGCCAGCCGGGCAGGTTTCCTTTCGAAGTTTCCTTGATCATAGCTGGTCAAGTATCCCCACATCCAGTGCCTGAACAGGACACCTTCAGCCAGGGCTGTCAGGCATCCTTGCGCACAGGCCAATCGAGAGGGATCAGCGCCTCCTTTGACTTCCTGGTCCAACGCTCTCGAGTAGCCTCCCTATACCTCGCGTCATCAGCAAAATAGGCATGCTCGATCAGGAGCACTTGGAGACCGCTGCGGAGTTTCGTCTCTCGAAAAAGGAAATCGATATGCTGCCTCATCGCCTGAGTATCCTCATCTTCTACGCCAGCCCCGATTTCACTGACGTCATAATCATCACCTTTGGCAGGGAAATAGGGGCGGCTAACCTGATCCAGAACCAACAATCCCGGCACGGGTGAATTTACCAGTTCAAAGTAGCGATGAAGAGCGAAGCACAGAGCGATGTGAATAGCCAAGTAATTCTGATCAGATCCCACATCAGGCATACGGAGGACCGCGTTGCTGCCACCCTCGATCATCACTACATCTGGGCCTCGCGATAGAAACTCTAGTTCAGCTCCAACACAAGGGGCGACGGTAGGCAACTGTTTTAGCGCTTCTGATGCAAACCCGGATACCTTGCGTTCCGCGATCTGCAGTCGAACGTTCCTAGCGTCCCTGTTCGCAAGTGCCTCAAGCTCATCAATCTCTGCTCTTAAAGCCTCTAAGTCCACCCCCAACCTTGGCGACTCATCAACAATATTCTCGACAAAGTAAGAGATTCGCCCCTTCAAATGGCTGTGAAGCTGCGCCAGGCTGGTGAGCTCCCGCGCTCTTTCACTTTGACCTAGCCAACCTTCAATGCGGCTATCTATGCGCCGAAGCTCATTGTTTAAGCGCTGCGCTTCGCTATCCAACTCAGTATCGACCTCAAGCAACTGAGGCTTGACACGATCGGCAACCATGCTCTCATTGCGCACCTTGAACAAAGCTGATTGCAATGCAGCTGCCACTTCCCGACCTCGATCCGACGGGCTATCACACACTGGGCAGACATGTGAAACATCGCTCAACTTTAAGTGATCAACAAGCATTAACTTCTCATGTTGCTGCTTCACCGCCCCCTGATAACCGGAAGACTCTCTGATCGCCGACTTGGTCGCTCTGGATCTTCTTCTCACAACTTCCAGCTGTGCAAGAACTTGACGACGAGATGCGTGCAGCACAGAAAGCTCGTCGTCGGAAGGCTGCTCTCCTTCGATCATACGCCCGCTCAGAATTTCCCGCAGGGCTTGCAAGACCTCCTGTTCTTCGGAGAAGGACGCACCGGCGCGCACGAGTCCAATCTGTCTAGCCTCTGTTAGTAGTCCGAGCGCACGACCCATCATTAAGCTATCGGAGGATGCCTTCGCCTGCTCTCTTGCCTCTGCAATCTCCAGACCTCTCTGCAACTGACGCAAACGACGCTCCGCGAGAATGCTCTCCTCGTCGGTTGCTCGCAGAAAGTAAGGCAAGGTTGCAACAATGTCTTTAGCTTTCTCCAGCTTTTCCAAGCCGTGGAGCAACACCGTCTCGCTGTCGATGACCTCTTTGGTTAGGAAAAGATAGGGCGTGACTTGACGAACACTCGCGCGCCCCTTCGACACGAAATCAGTAGCCGGACTATCTGTGTCGCCGATGCCAAAAGCCCGCTCTAAAAAAGCCTTAGCTGCGGAGACTGTGCTACTGCCCTCAAAGCGATCTACGCTCGAGGGAATTTCCAAATCTCGCCCTTTGGAAACAAACATCCTTCCGCTGGTTTGTTGTCCAACCGGCGGAGTGATTCGCCCGACAATGATTTGCTCATCACCCTTTGCCCATCGCACGCCTACGGCGAGCGCTCTGCGCCGCACATGCGCCGGCAGTTCGCACTTGCTGGATCCTAGGCAGTAATCGATGGCCTTGATAAGAGCCGACTTTCCCGTCCCAGAAGCACCCGTAATGATGTTCACCTGGTCCGGCTTCAAAGTCACTATGCGGCGCTGACCTTCGACGCCCAGGAAGAAGATGTCAAGCACATTCCAGCGCTTCATACAGTAAGCCCCATCATATCAAATGTCGTCCGTGCCGAACCTGCCATTGCGAACCAATAGCCAAGTCGCTCTGAACTCCTGATCACCGAAGCAGGCCCTGCGCTCAGTCCATTTACAGCGCTTTTCTTTAGCTTCTTTGGACCTAACTTCAATCGCCCATCTTGCAAAGTCAGCACCTTCATAAAACAACTGAAACGGACCGCTTCCGTAACGACTGCGATTGATCCGTTTAGTCGATCAACCAATTCAATCTGCACCTCGGGCCGCCTCGTCAACCACTCGAGCAGGCCAGTATTTTTGTTTGTCCCTTCAAATGTCTGAGACAAGTCACCTGATAACGCGATGGGAAGTGCGAGGTAACAAAGGGGAAGTTCTGGCCCATCGGCATTGAAAGATTCAAAAGCTTCGATAAACCGATTCAATGCATAGGCACAGAATGCGGGATTCGACTCAGCGAACACGTCATAAGTGCCTCTCACACGTCATCCTCCAGACGGTGGATGTAGTCTGGATGCCACCCTACCCTCTTATCCACCGCTAGCACCTGGTAGCTGCCCCTCACGTAGAACACAGCGCTCCACTTTGCCGCAATTGCCTCAACGGCTCCCGGGGCATCGTCATGCGTCCAACGCAGCAAGGCCAAGCCTTTTGTGCATTTTTCAGACTCACCAGAAAACTGACAGTCCTCAGTCATTTGTTCGTGTCGATTCGACCACTCTTCGCAAAGGTGGTCATCGTGTCGATTGATAGTGGAAGCCATAGCGGGATTATCCTCAACCCACTTGGAGCGTTGAGCGCGGGCACGCCATTCTTCCACGGTCGCCTTGTTCTCGTCTGTCTTACTACCGCACACAAGGCGGATCTGTCGAAGAAGCATCGAATCAGGCTCGTGCGAAGGCGGAGGCTTCGCTCCTGAGAAGTCTGCATGAAGCAAACCAGACTCTATCTCCCCGATGATCGACGAGATTTGAGCTTGGACTTCCAACTTAGCAATGGCTCTATCGCGCTGACCGCACAGCGAATAAATGACTTCTCTGTCCCACCATGCGACGAGCCTGGACGCCACGAGCGCCCGCTGCTCGGATGGCAACAACTTCAAACTCTTAGCAATTTCACTCTCAATCAGCGCGATATTGGGCGAATTAGGGTGAATTCTTATCCTTCTCACTAGCGCTTCGCGACCAAGCGCTGGCAGATTTAAGAGAGCCTCACACCCGTCAGCACGGTCGGCGTATGGCAAATCCTTCTTCGCAGCCTTGGCTTCTGCACGCTTTTCAACAACACGAGTGGCCTCGGCGACCAGCGCGTCGATGAGCTCCTCCCGGTCAGATCCTTCCTGCAAAAGTGCTAGGAGAGGGCTTCCTACTGGGACATGCCCAACTGCGACAAGATGCAGAACTGTTTCCGCAATGGATAGCTTCGGCAGCGTATCGATCCACGCCTTGAGCGTCTTCCAAAGCGCTCGTGAAGCCAAGGTGATTGGTGCAGGTGTGGTGCTCAACGAGTGCTTCAACTGAAGAAGCAGCGTCTGCTGGTCCGCAACTACCTCTACATCGTCCAGTCGCTCGATAGCTACAGCGGCATTGTCCGAGTCCAACTCGAGCAATGTCTTCAGAGCAAACAACGATTGGTAATAGAAGCCCAGCGCAGATGCCTCAGCTGAGTGTAAACCCGATTGACCTGAATCGCTTTCCGTGGACATGGGCGCCCCCTGCACTCACATACGCTTAACATATTGGCGATCACTCAGAAAATCAACCTAACAATTCCGACAGCCCCTCCCCCCCGGGGGACAAGAGACCGAAGCGCGCTAGATCTCGCCCATGTGCCCAGATACTCCGACATCCAGGCCAGGACGCGGCAGCTAAGTGGAAGACGCGGTGCCGGATAGCCTTCTGCAGACCGAACATGGTAGGCAACTCTGGCCTTCCCCCTATCTCAGCTCCTCCCTGAAATGGCAGTCCTTAGCGCTTTCGGAGCGTGGGACATCCAGACTGCCGCCGTCGCTGACAGCAGAGTGCAGACTCGCCCCTCTTTGCATATTCCTGAACTTTCGCAGGACTTACCGGTGGCATGAAGAAACTAAGATTCATTTCTGTGAGTAGGGCCTCGGTCTCTACCCTTGCTTTTGAGGCGATCCACGCTTTGATGATTGCACCATCAACGCTAAGAGGACCAACTATGCTGTCCCACCCACAGTTCCAAATCGCCAGCCAACTGCTTATCGGACTCATGTCCCAAGGCCCCTCCCGCCAACTGAGTGATCGCGTTGAAGATGTGAGGCACGCGTTGGACGTGTCTGCTGAACTGATCCGGCAATGGGAGGAGGACCAACCACGGGGTGCCAAGTTCACTCCACCTACCCCGATCCCCCAAACGCGCACACGTGAAGCCGTGGTGGACCGCACGTTCATCCCGACAGACGAATGGCGGCGTAGCCGCGCAAAGAAGAGCACGTCACCTTCAGTGTCCCGGAACTCGGGGCCTTCTGTTCACTGAAGGATGCCACCTGAAACAAGATGAGCCCCGCTAGGCGGGGCTCGTTGCGTTTAGTGCAACCGGGGGCGTCTTGGAGGCCGGCCCGGCTGGGGCGCGTGCACCGCGACCGTCGTTTCCTGGAAGGCCTGCGACGCCTCCGGTGCTGGCTCGGCGGGCCGAGAGCAACTCTCCAAGACCGTCAGGCTCGCAGCTTCCAGGCACTCAGCGCGCAGCCGTAGGTCTTCGGCCAAGATCACCTCTTGCTCCGAGGTCGCTGCAGCTTGGGCTGCCGCCAACTCAGCAGACCGCTGCTCCAGCGCCGCCAACCGGCGGCCGCGACGCCTGGCCCACTCACGAGCCGTCCAGGACACCCCGGGTTCCGGGTGATTGGCCGCAAAGTCGTCCCACGCCTGTTCGGCCATGTGCCGCAATCGGATCGCACGGCGCACGGCCTTGAGACGCTTGGGGAAACGGACCAACGCTGCTGCAAACCGCTTCAAGCCCAGCAGCAGCCGGTTGAGCGCAGAGCGATGCTCCTTGCACTCTTCGGGAGCCACTTCTCCGCTCGCCAGTGCATTGACCAGCCTCAGCGTGGAATGGAGCGCGTGGGCGGCCAATTCATCCCTGAGCAGCTCGCCTTGGCGGACCACCTCCATCCGGATTGCCTCAACGGAGAGAGTCTCGCTTGGCACATCCTCGGTGCTGCCGTCGGAGCGCCTCTCGCTGATGGCTTTGCCCAACCCGTGCGAGACGACGATCTGCCCATCGGAGAAGGCAAGCATCTGACTGAGGCTCGAGCGCTTCGCCTCGCGTTGGGCCTGCGCCTCACTGTGCCCCTCAGGCACCGGCATGGCCCGGCGTTCCTGTTCAAACCGGGCTAGCACTTCATCGAAGGCGTCTTGGTTCGCCTCGTGAATGGACCTGTTCCTCTCCCCAAGCTCTGAGTACTCCCCTCGGCGCTCGATGGCTGACGCGTCTTTTCCCAGGTGACGCGTGGGGGCGCGTGACAGGACTGCGGCGGCCACGAGGTCGCCGCGTGCCAGCGCGTCGTCTGCCTGGGCCTTCAGACTGCGGTGATCCACGCGAACGTCCAGGTTCGCAGCCTCCAGATGCGCATTCGTCGTCGCGGCCACCAACTCCCGGATCCACTCGACCTCAGCCCGGCCCGCAGGGCCTCCGTCGAGCTCTCGGGTTTTGTCCAGGAAGCCGTCAGGGCCAAGCCGGCGGGTGGTTGCGAGGATGTGGACATGCCAGTTCATGCCGCCTTTGCTGCCGGGACTGTGGATGCTGGCTTGTGTGGCAAAACCGTAACGATCTACCAACGCCCGCGCCACGGCGAGGGCAAGAGACGATCGCTGCTCATCGTCAAGCTCGTGGGGCAGCGCGAACTCGAACTCCCTCGCGATAGTAGAGTCCTTGCGACGCTCCGCCGCCTCTGCTTCCGTCCAGAGTGCGGCAGGCACCAGGGCCCAGTCGGGCGCATGGTCAGGGATGATGCAGCGTGTTTCGACCACGCCATCTCGCCGGCGGTAGTCGTGGCGCTGCCCAGTGCGCGTGTCTTCGAGAAGAAGCCCAGCGCGGTAGGCGGCAGCGGCAATGGACGAGTGCCCCTTGGCTCGACTGAAGGTTTTGACGTTCGCATGGTAGATGGCCATGTGGCTCCAAAGCAGAGGATGTTGCTTTGTTTATGCCGTGGCTTTGGATTTTCGCAAGAGCTGAAAGCGATTGGGGTTCAAGGGGCGACGCCCTTTGCGCACGCGTCACGTAGTGACGCCTAGGTGCGCTCTTGCTCTTCTCTCTATTGTCGGGCGCTTCAACATTGCGACACTCCTACGCCGAGTAAATGTTCGAGACCGCCCAGAGCTTGACGATGCCCGTTTGCATGTTTGACTCGAGGGCCATTCCAGGAGAAGCACATGGCCGCAACAAATCACTACCGAGACCAAATCCACCGAGCCACGGAACGATTGGCTCAACTGCAAGCGAGAGAGCTCCTAGCCAACCAGCGCCTTCAATCAAAAGCTAGGGAAACGGCGAGGAGAGAGGAAGCAAAGCGACGCAAGCGGGTAGCCGATTTGATCTTCTTGGCTGGTGCCAACGAACTCGACGATGCAGAGCTCCTTGGGGCGTTGTTAGAGCACATTACGAATAGGAAAAACCAAGCGCTAAGCGCTGCTGCCCGATCACGGGGCATTGAGCGTCTCGGCGGCTCGCAAGAGTAGCACCAGGCATACCGCCATACTGTCTTGTGGATCACTCTGGTCGAGTGGCATGCTTATGGCGGGCGTTCTCCATCAAGCACCGACAATCGACCTGGAAAACTTCATGAATCGCGCGGATGAAACGGACTCGTCAACCGCTCATGGGCTCCTACTGGCTCGCAAAGCGATATTGGAGGGACGAATGCATCTTCCTCCACACCTCCAACGCATTGCAGATGAGCTTACGTCGGCGCCGTTGACTGCCCTCGGCTTAGTGGACCCGACAGGCTTGTCTAGAGAGACAGTCATGATGGCGAAGTCGTTCGCTGCTGCCACCGCAATGGCCCGGCAGCCTTCACCGGAAGATAGCCCCGCTGCAAGCCCAAAACCTGCTTCAGAGTTACAGGCTGAGCTTTTCCAGCTGTTCAACAATCTCTTCAGCGGCATCACGGGTCGCGCGCACGGCCTCATCGATGACGAGAAGGAAATAAAGCCACTCATCCTATCGCGCATCCAAGATCAACCGAGTCTATTTGGCTCTTCTGTCAATCGCGCCATTGAAGAGCTAGAAGAGTTCTATCAGAAGCATGCGGTAGAGACCTTCCGACATGCTAAGACCCTGGGTGGAATGAGGCTGCTGACCGGAGGCCAGAGGACATTCGGACCATCCGCTCTGAATGCCGTCCGGATCACGGGTCTTTACGCTGACACCCAGCTCATCCCCGATCCCATCTATCCCTTCATAGGATCAAACCTGAGCCTTAACGCTGTCCATCTACAGCTCGCCATCCAGCTCTTCTATGTCCTTCGTCTGCGCCCCTTGGTTGAAGCTGAGTTGCCGGTGCCCCCCGTCTTCGTCTTCCCGAGCTTCGAAGAACAGCTTGAGGAACGGGATGCGCACACCAAACTTGGTATCGAACAGCTGGCCTTAAGGCTACTCGGCCCCTTGTGCAACGGAGAAGTCTCTTCCATCGAGGGTGTGTTCGACTATGCCCTGCACCATGAAGACGCGTTCCTAGCAGCATTGATGCCCTCCGGTCTCTTTGTTGCGCCCGG
This sequence comes from Stenotrophomonas sp. S39, assembly GCF_016624665.1. NCBI lineage: Bacteria > Pseudomonadati > Pseudomonadota > Gammaproteobacteria > Lysobacterales > Lysobacteraceae > Stenotrophomonas > Stenotrophomonas sp. S39. The sequence goes on from NZ_JACVTT010000013.1 coordinate 43,136, forward strand.
GGCTCGGCCCAACATTATTCTGCCGCCTACCGAAGCCGCCAGTCGATACCTTCAAGAGCTTGAAGGCGTCAGGGCAACTGACTATCTGGAAGAACTGAAGCGGCTGCCCACGGGCGTATTGCTCACCTACGGAGTTTTGGAGCGACTGCGCCCCCAATATCACCTACTGGAAAATGCCAGTGAAATGGGAGCTCAGCCCTTGCTGTCTCAACCGGTTCATTGGCACTACTTCGAAAAGATTTCCTTGGCCAGTGCAACGGAACTCCGGTCGAAAGACATTCTATCTGAGCAGGCTTTTCAGACCCTCAGGTCAATTCAGGACGACAGCCTTTCATGGCTGGCCAACATCCCGGTTGCAACGCTTGCCAACCTACTGGTCAACAATGAGCACCGCTGGTTCCGAGAGGAGCTTAATAAATACACCAGTCAGCTGGCGACGGCCGGTCCCATTGAGACCGACGCAATGGTTAGGGAAGTCAGCCATGGTTTGAGCTCCCTGGTTCAAAGACAGAAGAAGGTCCTGGCGGAGATCGAGCGCAAATATGCCCCGAAGAAGGCCGCAGCCGTGGCTGGCGGTCTCATAGGTGCGAGCGCCGCAGCAACGGCCACCCTACTTCCCAGCCTGGCCCCTCTTATCGCTGCCGCCGTCCCGGCAGCGGCCATTGCCGGCGCTGCTTGGGGTTATGGGAGGGAGAAGGTTGGAGAAGAGGTGGAAAAGCGACAGGCAGCGAAGTCCGTGTTGGGAGTTCTCGCCACTGTGAGGCCTGCTAGCTAGATGCCGCCGACAGTGCCATAACATTGCCCTTACGGGCCTGAGCAAGAGGACAATATGAATACCGATCAGGTGATCAGTTTCGTGGTAGCGGGGACCGGAGCGCTGGCCACTGTGCTCACTGCCGTTGCCACCTACTTCCTCTTCAGGGTCACCCGTGTCCTAGCCGTAGAAACCAAGCGCATGGCGGAGGCATCCGCTCAACCCCATGTTGTAGCGACCCTTGTGCCCAACCGTTGGTCCCTCACTCACTTTGACTTCAATGTGGACAACACTGGTAACGCTACTGCCTACGACATCGCGATCCACTTCGACCCTCCACTTACAAGCGGAGAGCCGCGTTCGGGCGACGCAATCCCTCTCCAGCGCCTCAGTGTCCTAAAGCCCGGGCAGGGCTTGTCGAGCTATCTCTGCGAGTTCGCGCACCTCAAGGGGAATGTCTATCAGGTTGAGGTCACGTGGCGCAAAGCAGCGAATGCGAGTGAAATTCAATCCAACATCTACACGTTGAGCATGAACGACCACTCAGGCGTTAGCCGCCTCGGCAACGACCCGCTGATCCAGCTCGCAAGTTCGCTCAAGCACATTGACGAGCGACTTAGCCCAGTTTTGCGCGGATCGGTCAGGTTGAAAGTGGACAGCTTCTCGAGCGACGATCGGCAAGGCGAGAGAGACAGAGATAGGAGGGCGATCGAGGAACTGAGGAAGAAGAACTTCCCGGATGGCGATGCAAGTTCCGACCAAAGCGAATAACTGATAACCTACCAGCCCCCCCACCCATTTAACTTGTGTTCATATAAAATCAGCCATCCAAGCCCCTTACTTGTTAGTCAATATTGTGCAAACAGTACGGAATTGACTGCGATAAATCGAAGTAAATTTCGAGAAAACCCCTGTTTTAGGTGGTTTCGTGCTGATAACGAATTCAATCGTTTCCGAGAAGTAACCTCGTCAGCAACGCAACGCCTAGGGTGGTTACGCGGCGTGCAAATTTTTGTATCAACCCGGTTGACGAATTTACGGCCTGTTTTATCCGTACTTCCATCCCCCAGATGGAAGTGAACCAATGACCGCCCTCCCCTCCTCCGCACTCACCGACTACATCGCATCGCCTTTCGGCACCCTTCATTTGGAAGGCATCCACATCGGTCGCTTCCGCATTGACCGAGCCACCATCCAAGGTCGCGAGGCGGCGATCAATCTCCAGGAATGCATCCTGGCTGCCTTGGACGAGACCGGCCGCAAGAACACCCTGAAGAACGGCACCCGGTATCCCCAGCCATTGCCCATGGGGACACCAGCGCGTCCCTTGGCCAAGGAGATCGATGATCACTTGGCGGACATGCGCCGCCGGCAGCTGGATCCCAAGACCGTGCTCGCGACCGAGCGCACCCTGAAGCTTCTCCTGCTGACCTGCGGCAACATTTCGGCCTGCCGCGTGGATTACAAGCACATCCAAGCGTTGTGGCAGCTGCTGCGTTGGACCCCGAAGAACCTACTATCTGATCCCCGATTGAAGCGCCTCAGCTACCAGGACGCGATCGCCTTGGGCCAAGAGCAGGACGTCGCGCCCCTGGCTCGGGCCACCGAAGAGCGCCACCGCCGCTTCTTGGTCGCCTTCTTCAACCACCTGGTCAACGGGCAAGCCATCGCGTCCTCGCCCATGAAGGCCTTCCGCAAGCCCAAGGAGGATCACACCATCGATCCCGATAAGGCCATCCGCCTGTTCGAGGACGGGGACCTGCAGGCCATCTTCGACCCGGCCTCCTTCATCCCGTGGGCGAAGAAGCCGCAATATTGGTGGGCTCCTATGATTGGCCTACACACGGGCGCCAGGGTCAACGAGGTGTGCCAGCTGAAGCTGACCGACATCCTTCAGGAACGCGGCGTCTGGTGCATCGCCTTCCAAAAGACCGTCGATGAAGACCTCGCCGCGGATCCGAAACGCCAACGGCGGAGCCGGCAAAGCATGAAGGGAGCCGGGTGCATGCGCGTCGTCCCCATCGCCAAGCCCCTATTGGACGCCGGTTTCCTCGAGTTCGTCAAAGACATGAAGGCCACTGGCCACCCGCGACTGTTCCCCCTACTCTCTGCCGGCGTGAACCGGAAGACCGGGGAGACCAACGCGCGCTACAGCCAGCAATTCGTGGTGGATTTTGGCCGCTACTTGAAGAGCCTAGGGTTCGCCAAGGGGATCGGGTTCCATGCCTTCCGCCACACCCTGGCGACCGAGCTCGATGTGAACGACGTTCCAGAGAAGGAGATTGCGCTGGTCACCGGCCACAGCACCGATCCCCGGGATCGGGTCCAGGTGTTGCGCAAGCACTACCTCCACAAGAAACCGCAGGTGACGCGGAGCAAGCAGATCAGCGCCCTGGAGCTATATCAGCCCAACGTGGAACTGCCACGTTACCAGCGTGGGCAGTTTGCGGAACAATTGGGTGATCCCAGCAAGTTCTATCCATGAGGCCAAGGTGTTGCCCAGGCCCCGACCAAGTCCTGAAGGTCGGCCTGGGCTCGTCAGGCAGAGTTCGCATCGAATTCCATTTGGAACTACGCTAAAGACCACAAGACTCGGATCAAAATAGATGACCATCGATGTCAGCGGCCTGTCGGCCAAAGAACTCAAGACCCTGATCGCTCAGGCAGAAAAGCAGCAAACGAAGGTGCTGACTCGACCCAAGGCTGCGGCCATGCGAGCCAAGATCAACCAATACGTCAAAGACCACGGCTACACGATTGAGGAGCTTTACGGAGCAGTTTCAACGGCCTCTTCCGATACCTCCAAGAAGCGCACCGGCCGCAAGCCCGCGAAGACGGCCGGCAGTAAGGTGGCTCCTAAATACCGCAATCCGGCCAACCCTAGCGAAACCTGGTCCGGCCGTGGCCGCCAACCGAGGTGGCTTGCTGCGCTGGTCCAGAAGGGCAAGTCGCCCAGCGATTTTCTCATCGAATGAGCCCTTGCTCGATAGAATAGAGTTACGTGACCGCGCGAACCAGATAGAGCACCAGTGCCAGGGAAGGCAACGAGCTAGTGCTCAGGTATTCTCCGGAGCCCGGGGAGGCCCATGTGGATTAGCGCTTATACCTATCAACTTTTTGAACGAAGGAGCGAAGATAGGTCATCGCTTGCCTGAGTTCCGCATCAAGCAACGTCATTGGGCGCTTGGAGGGAACACCCCGCTCGATGCAGATTATGAGCCGCTGGGCGTAGTCCCTATCCCCACCCACGTAATCAGGCGAATTGATGACACTGAGCCGCTTCCGGAAAGCTTTAGTCAAGCGGATGACAGCCTCTATGCCGCTTCCTCGAAGCTTTGCCAGGAAGTCCTCCGGTGGCGGCGCGGAACTGAACACAGGCGTGGTGTCTGTATCGGGCGCCACGCCTTTCCCGCTGAGAATCCAGGAAAGTGCACCTGTGCTCGCTACTTCCTTTGCATGTTGTCGGGCGACCTCTACGATCTCGTCACACTTAGCGATAACTTCCTTTTCTTCGGCATTGTAGTCGGCCGGCCAAACTTCATAACCATCGCAATCGATGAGGTCAGGTGCGTTCAGATAGTAATCCAGGCGCCGCAGCACCGCTTGGGTCCACTCTTCTTGCGTCTCGACGAACACCCCTTTGAAGCTGAGAAAATAGAGGCTTCGATAGATGCTGAAGATCCGAGACAGCTTGACCATCTGACCATTCTGACCACCCGTTACCAGTTCGGCCTGGGCGCAACTGATGGCCGCCTGCACTTCTTCATCCGTAGCAGAGGCGTAGTCTCCGATGATCGCGAGGGGATCATAAGACCGAACCTCCGGGAGCAGCCCAAACTGAGCTGCGAGAATTTGGTAGTCGACGGCCGCCGATCCACGCATGTGATCGATGAACTCTTGAGACGCTGGCCAACTGTGGACAGCCGCGCTTAGTCCAAGTTGCTCCAACGTGGATGAGAGGGAGGATGTCTCATCTTCTGCGGCCTGACCCTTCTCCTTCATCACGTCATGAAGGGCAAGCATGATGCCCACCTGATCGGTCGAGAAGACCTTCCTGACCAACTCGCGGCCATTGGCATCACGGGCGAGGGAAACCGTCCAGAAGAACACTGCGCTGGGCAGGGAACTCTTGAAAAATTGATCTATTGCGTCCTGCGGAAGCGCTTCGGCCAATCTTTTCATCTCGCCGATCACCGTCCTGACTGTTCGCAAGTTGGTGACGCGAGCACTCTCGATGAGGCTAGTGATGTGCTCGACTCCTCCTCCAAGAACCTGACGCGACCTGTCGTCCGAAAAGCCATTAATGGTCAGTTTACAAAACTCCGACAGATCGGGTTCCATATGGATGGTAGCGCCAACAATTCGCTCCTTATACTTCCCAAAATCATCGAACCTCTCTCCGGCGCGAACTTCGTCAGCGATGAGGACACAATGAACACCACTGCGGTCAATGAGATTGACGACAAAGCCGAAGATGATGCTGAAGGAACCTGCAAAGCGTTCGATATCGTCGATGCAGACCACAGTCTTTTCACGGGTCAGCTCCGCGCGCCAAGTAATGTCTTTTGGCTCAATTTTTGCCACGCGAAGCAATGCTTTTCCGAGCACAGATCCCACTTCTGCAACGACACCGGGGACTGCTAGGGTTATTGATGCCTGGAGCAAAGTCCGTTCGAGATCCTCCAGCGTCTCGAGCCCCGCCGCAGAAATGGTGATCGGCGAACGCTCTGACAGTCGCAAGGCGTAGCGTTCCCATTGGTAAGACTTCCCAACGCCCCAGTCCCCGGAAATCAGCACAGCGTAGCCTGGCTGAGGCGCTCGCAGGTAGTTTTCCAGTTGTTGCATAAGAAAGTCCCCTTTATCGAAAAGTGCCCTAATGCAATGCTGCTGACCGACCAACGTTTCTAGCAAGGCCAAAACTACAACCAGTTTCCTACCCCGGCGTCAGGCCCACTCGGTGAAATCCAACACGTTAGCCAAGCGAAGAACGGTGGCATTCTTGCCCAAGGACTTCCCCCAGAATAGCTCGCGCTCAGCCTGCTCCCCTGCCCCCTGCCACTCAACAACGCGAATTCTTTCAGGGGAGCGCCGCTCAAGCAGTTCGTTGAGGTGAGTGTCCAGCCCTGAATAGCCGAACAAGATCACCTCTTCAGATTCAGCCAGGGCCAGCTCCAAGTGGTTCCAATAGCTCTGCAATAAGGGAGAGGCCGCAATCACGGTGGGTTTATGCTTGACGTGCGTAAGCACGATATGCGACCCCACGACATCCCCAGCCTCTCTCAACTCTGCCTGTGCCAGCTTTCGGGTAACGCCATCCTGGTCTACGAAAAGCGGCGAGCCGTGGAGATGAAGGTAGTATCCGAAGGTTCTCCCCTGCCTGCGCTCCAAGTTCTCACATGCGAAGCCAGCGGTCAGCATGCCATCCACCAACGCGCCGCCGTAGCCCCTCAATACGTAGGCTTCGATCATCCGCTGATACAGCAGGTTGTCGTAGTTAAGGGTCGCGACATGCGAGTGGGTATCGTGAAGGAAGGCAGCCAGCGGCTGCGCAAACTCCAATGGAAGAACGACTTCACGTTGATGGAACTGGAGGGCTGTCTGGTAAAGAAACTTACGCACGGCGGCAGGGAACTGCTGTCCGTGCAAACTAAGCCAATGCGCTCCGCCTTGGCTCATCCTATCCAGAAAATCACACGACGACACCACCAACTGAAGCGCATCCAAGTCGTCCTCCCCATGGGGCCGCTCCGTGTCGCCATCGTCTACTAGACAACAGCGCACCAGCGCCCGGTTCTCCGGATCAAAGATGCCCTCACCTTCCCATGCCCGTCCAATCGCGCCATCAAGCGAGAACAGATTGGGATCGAGCGCCATTCCCAGCCCGTTTCCAAAAATCAGTGTCTTCCTCACGTCCTTGTCCTCACGTAGCAGCAAGTCATGCCCCTATCGGCCTGGGAGTTGGGTTCTTAAGCCATGCGCCCACGCGGCACTGCCCAAAGTTGAAGAACAGCGCTGACTATCCCCCAGTCAGCCAAGGAGAATTCCTAAAACTGGCACGGACAAAATAGCGTATAACCTCGCTCTATCCTTCTGGCCGGACAAGAAATACGCCTGAAAGATCAACCCCTGGCGCAGCGAACAGCTCAGGCGTCCGCGCTTCATTGATCCCCTCCAGCATGAGGGCCGCCTTGGCTTGGTTAAAGGCCATCGCTACAGAAAGCCCAAATCCAACTGCGGAATAGAACTGCGCGGCAAAGACGCGAGCCGCCTGATCGCCGATGGCTGTGTTCATTCCAATCGCGCAGGGCACGTGCTCTACGATTGCGGCCGCTTGGCTGTGGGAAAAACAGGTATTGAAGAACACGAGCTGGATGTCGCCGGATGCAGCCATCATGGTCTGCACGATGGCTTCTTTACTAATCTGCTTCGTTCGGCCGGCGCTGTCTTGGAACAAAATTTCATCATCTTCAGACCCGTGACCACTGAAGTGCACAACACCCGGCTTGCATTCATTGATGGCCTGAAGCACATCCAGCGGTTGAACCGCCCACCTAGATTCCAGCCTCACCACGTCGCGGTGCTCAGACTTCCGCACCATCTCGTGGATGGACCTAGCCTCCTCGTCTAGCCGGAGCGGCTGTTGATCGATGGGATTGGAGGCAAGGAAAAGCACCGTAAGACGCTCGGGAAGCTCCTGCAAACGCCTTAACGTGTCCGCCGTGGTTCGATGGAGCTGGTCGTGCTGAGTTAGACGACCTTGAACTCGCGAGAGCTCTGCGACTTGGGACGCACGTTCACGCTTTTGCATAGCCGCCCGCCTTCTCTCGTCCTGCTGTAGCGCGGTCGTGAGCTGCTTATTAGCATCACCAAGCTTCACTTGTTCCCGCGCAAGTTTGGATTCTAGATCTGCGACTTTCTTTTCAAGGGCTACCGCGCTCGCCTCATAGCGCTGGGAATCTTTAAGCTTAGCCATCTTCGTAGGCAACGACTTCGTCCGTGCCGCCGCTGCCGAGGCGTCCACAGCCTTCTTTCGCTCAGCCGCCGCTTTGCCTACTTCGCGCGACTTCTCAGTTTGTAGCCGCGCAATGGTCTTCTGCACCGCCTCCACTGCGCGCCGCCGCTGATCGACCGACATCGCCTACTCCTGTTTGAATTGAGTCTAGAGACGGGTTGGGGTCTTCAAGCCATCGCCTGGGGCTGACTATGCCTGCCGCGTGTATCACGCCTTGAGACCAAGCCAGCCTGGACTATCTATCGCTCGGATCGGCGATCTCACGCAGGCGCTTAAGAGCTTCCTTTTGCTTGGACACGGGTAGCTTTGATACCAACAGGATCACCTCTGCAATGAGGTCAGATGTGGCGTGAAAGTAGGCCACAGGAAGACCGAGCGCTTTCGCCAGAGCCTCTGAAGTGGCCGGGTCAGGATCGTGCTGTCCTGTTTCGTAGCGGCTCACCCTCGTCGCTCCCGAGACGGAGTCGACCATCCCAATTCGCTCGGCGAGCTGCGCTTGCGTCCAGCCCTTCGCGACCCGCGCACTGCGCAGGCGCTTGCCATAGACCGTCGCGGGCGTCTTAGGTTGCGGCATCCGGGATCTTGCACCATAGCTGAACTCCCTCCAAGTCTGACGGTTGGAACCGGATTGCACATCTGCGATTATCGTAAATGCCACCACGCCGGTGGTCTACAGGGGGCTTACCCATGCAGCACGCACGACAAGGAGCCGTCGCGCTCCTCGCACTGGCCATCGCCAGCTTCCCCGCCTTGGCCCAAGCACCGGCTGAGACGAAGCCCGGCTTCTTCCGGCAGTTGGGAAAGAGTCTGAAAGACGCCGGTCAGCAAGCGCTTGGAGCCAGGCCAGCAGCCAGCAGCGCGTCCACCTCCGGTCCGCTTTACACCCCGATCAGTGGTGCTGGGCGCATCACCGGGCTGTTCAAGAACGAGAACCACCAGGCCGCCCAGCAGGGCCGTCTCGATTGGCCGCGGGTCGCGCTTACCTTCCGCGAATGGGGCGCCTCTCTGCCTTGCTGGACCGTCGAAGCCCGGATCTGGACCAGCGCCACCGCCTCCACCACCGAGAACTACCGGGCATGCGCGGACGCCCCGTTGACCATCCGGGACGACCTGGGCGAAGAAGCGGAGCTCAACAGCAATGCTCGAGCCAAGGCCACCACCGACGTGATGGTCGGCCTGAGGGTGAGGGCAGGAAAGCCGAACACGGGCGACGATCGGACCACTGGCCCCACCCCGCCCCGCGAGCCCTTCAACGTGCGCACGACCCGCGACGGTGTGGCGTGGCAAGCCCGAAAAGTGGCCCTGAGCGCCGCTTGGGTGTCCGGCTTCTTGCGAGCTGATGACCTGTATCCCGGCCCCTCGGGAATGCTCACGCCATTCCGCGACACCCGCATGTGGATCGCCGGGTTTGATCCGGCCGGCAACCGCGATAAGTAAGACCCCCACCTCAATCAGGAAGAGACCCTCATGAACACGATCAGGACCATTGCATTGAGCTTGACCACTGCCTTCGCACTGACGGCTTGTGGCAGCAAACCCTCCGACGAGCAGGCCAAGAAGGCCATCACTGCCGAATTTGAGCGCGTGCTCGGCAGCCAAGTTTGGGTGAAAGAGTATCGGGACTTCAGCCTGAGCGGCTGCAAGAAATCGGAAACGGCCGAGGGAGTGGTTTGCGACGTGGGCGGCTCGGTCGTCCTCGACATCGGTGGCGTCGTCCAGGCGCGGCCATTCGTTCAACCGGTTCGCTTTTCGAAAGCGTCCGGCGAATGGACCGCCCACAAGATCTGAGACCACCATGACCACGCGTTCTTACGCCCATGTCGGTTGCGCGACGGTCTTGCTGGGAGGCGCCGGCCTGTTGTTCGTGGCCGGCGGCCTTGAGGCCTTGCAGAAGGGCGCCCCGCTGGGCTGGCTCGCCGTCGCGGGCGGCTTGGCCACCTGGGCCGTGTTGGGGTTTCTCTACTGGATCAACGCCCGGGCCTACCGACGCCAGGAAGAAACCGAGCGGCAATCGTACGCCCCTCCCTCGCCCAAGCGGGGTGGGTTCTGGAAGGGCTTCTTCGTGACCTGGGCCATCGTGGCGACTTCCCACTTGGCAGTTTTCCTAGGGATGGGTTTTGCCGACCTGCTGCCACATCCTGAGCAAAGCCGCGCAGTCTTCAGCCTTCTCGTCCTGGCATTGGTGCCGGCGCACGTGGTGATGCCTGTCCTGGGTGGAGTGGTCTACAACCTGGTCCGGTCGACATCGTCGCCGTAGTCTGGCTTCGGCTGCTCCAGCTTCCCATCGGACCTTTCGGATGCGTCGTCGGGCCCATCTCGGCCCGACGCGCAAGCCGGAAGGCGGCTCCCTTTTATCCGGCCAAGGCCCTTCTGGCCAATTGCGAGGCAGGGCTTCGCTTGGAAGCAGTGATGGGTCATGATGGTGCTGACTCTGATGGGCGCGTTTGGGGTCTTCGCCCTGCTGAGTGGGCTGCCAATGTTTCTGTTTGTCGTATATGCGAAGCCGACTCAGTAACCTAGCACCTTAAGCGCAGCAAGGGCCGCCTACAGCGGCCCTGCTGGTTTATAGATCTGCTGGACAAGGATTCCCAGCTTGAGAACTTGCAACAAACTGCAAGCATCTTGTCGAGGTCAGCAACTCAGGTCAGCGGCTTGGCGCGCTTAGCGTCAGGATTGAGGAAGCCGCCCTCACCAGGAATCGCCTTCAGACCCCGCCTCTGCTTATGAATGGCGCGGGTGGCCATCCCAAGCCTCTTCTCAGAAGCACTCGCTGGCTTAATGGTTACGGTAAAACCTGCCTTTTTTTGCGAAACACTTCGCTTCGTTCGATTGCCGTTTTCATCAACTATCGTAACGTCGAATATTTCGTTAGCGATTTTACGTTCCATTATTCGTCTCCGGAAAAACAATCGAGCCGACTTCCGCTTCAAAATTTATTCTAACCACTGCATCAGCCACTGTTTCTGCCAACCGCCTAAAGGCCTCCGAGGCCTCTTTCGACTCACAATCATATATACGACAAACATCACTAGATGTCAAGTCTGGTGACTCTACCAGGATCACTGAGGGCACGACCTTTCCCGCCGTCGTTTTAAGAGGCAAGGCAACAATCCAGATACTGCTGCTCAGTCTTATATCCTTCTTCTTGCGCTTCAAACTGAAATCGATGATAGGACTTGAGTCATTTCCAATCGCTCGTTCTCGAATATCGTAAAACTGATATCCACTATGAAAACGAGTGACCATATCTCCATCACCATCATCACTCGGACACGCAATTGCCAACTTCAAACTTATCTTCTTGTCTGCCCCAAATCTTCTCAGCTCACACCTGAAAAAATCGACAAGAGAATCCCCAAGACGCGCAAGAACTCCTTCCACATGCCACTCATCAAGGCGAGAAACTATAATATTTCCAGCAACCTTTTCAACACAATCAATTTCCCTCTTAAAGTCCTCTAGCGGAGCACCAAAATCAAGCATTCCCAGTGAAGTGCTTAACGGAACAACCATAAGATTATCTATTTCACGAGCATGGATTTCCGGGGGACCAGCAACGACAGCATCGAGGATGGCACCCAACCAATGAGATTTCTCTGATGCCTCACCCACAATCGAAAATCCAATGGTCCAGCTTCCCGAATCATCTACCCGCCGCTCCTCGTCGAATACCCATAGCGGCAAATTGGAAAGAAGGCCTCCATCCACGAATTTGCACGTCCTATCATGATCAAGAGCAACCTCATACGGCTTAAATATGTAAGGCAGACAAATTGATGCGCAAACCGCATCTGCAATTGAGACGTCAGGAGTTGATCTCGCGGAAAAAACCTGAATACCTTTAGTGGTGATATTTGTTGAGACTATTTTAAGAGGCCTACCACCGGCCGCCTCAAGCTGCCTAAACGTAACATCAGAGGGAGATTTACCTTTAAAAATATCACTTCCCAACAAAGCTCTGTTTATGGCACTGCGAACTTCTTTGAGAGGAGCCAGGCCCGGCCTAAAGAAATAAATGGCAAACCAAGCAAACAATATACAAACCGCGGCCACGTAAGACGAAGTCAGGAGAGCCGTATCATAGATCACCCCATAACCACTGGAAGAAATTTGAGGACTAGCCAATAGCAGTATAACCAGCGAGCAGAGGATCGATATAATAAATATCGCCACAGCGGACAATTTAAAGAAGAACCTTGCCAAGCTAATTTTTAGCCAGCCCCGCCAGGTAAACATACTGGTCAACGAACTCTTCCCATCCCCCATCATTTTTTCGAGAAAAACAAGCTCAGAATCATTCTTAAACAATTCATTAGCTTCATACTTGCATGCCACAAGCGCAGCCATAATCGATCCAGCTGAAGTGCCAGCTACGCCGACTATCTCAGCTTTAAGTGTTTTGCCTAAAGAGTTTTCAGCCACTATATTAGACTCAAGCGCTCTAAGGGCCCCAATGTGAATCGCACCTTTCGCCCCTCCCCCCTGAAATGCCACATATACTGGCTGCACTTGAACATCGCTTTCTTGCTCAGACATGGCCGCCCCTTAACACAAAAATCACCTATCAGAAGCCCTTATCAATGATTGGCACAGATCCAAAGCCCAGTTAACAATACCCCGACTCTCTTCCCGCTTACACAAGCACACTCCGCCGTTTATATTGAAGATCATCGTTCAAGCTGCCCCGCTGATGCATGGGAAGCGAAACCAGTGCCTGAACTTAGATGAAACTAAGCTGGGTCAAAGTCAGCATGCTATCCAGTATCGGTAAACGGCTAGCCGATGTCCTACAAATCTGGCTAGCGATCACCCGAGCTCCGGCTAATGAGTTCACCGTCATATTTTTGCCATCGACTAGGCGAGCTGGGTCACCGCAAGCTCCAAGCAAGTGAACTTAAACCAGGAGAATGCGCACCCAGTCCCGTGAGCTTTTCAATCGCAGTAAAGGTTCGGCTATATGTCGAATGATGCTCGTCATCGAGCTCATGCCCCACGATCTGCGCCCTGAGCTCAGAGACCACTCCAGCCCCCTGCAGTTCTTGGATGAACGTCTTCCTGAGCGAGTGGAACCCACGCTTCGCCGGCTCCCAGCCTTTCCCGACCTCGGCCAGATGTCTACTAAACGCCTTGGTGATCCAGTTGCCCTGCCCATTCACCGCTGTGGCCTTGGCTGCTTGGAACAGCCTCGTTTCACCAGCGCTGCGCTTGCCGTCCACCCAATCCAGGAAACCCATCTTGAGGAGCTCAGGATGGAGAGGAACCGTACGAAGGCTGACCTCCGTTTTTACTTTCTGGTGTTCGCCCTCGTCGGAGACTCGGATACACGGGATGCCGTCCTCCTCGATCACGTCTCGGATCAGCAACTGGCCGACCTCTGACGCCCTCGCCCCCGTATAGAGCCCAAGGAGGGAGGCCCAGCGAGCCGACTCTGACAGCTTGGCCAGTGCCTCGGGGGCAAACAGAGCTTGGACCTGGGCTCTGTCGTATGCCTTGAACCCCAGCTTCTTCCGCGCCCGCTTCTCGCGCTGGGAGTAGCTGACATGGCCGCTGGCCGGATTGTCGCCCTTCGGGTAGTGGCCCGACGCCATGGCCCACTCGAAAAAGCCACCTTTGCCACCGATGTAGCTCTGCTTGTTCGTGAGCGTCGGCGTCGAAGCGCCCTTCTCACGCATGTCCTGATACCACCGCGCCAGATCGGACCTGGTAATGGCATGAACCTTTGCCTTCGGCCCCAAGAAGGCCACCAATGCCTCAATGGCCGTCTTCTTGATCGTGTAGGCCTTGGGCAGAGTCGAACCCTTGAGCGTCGCCAAGAATGCATCCCGAGCCTTGCCCAGCGTCATCGTCTCAATGGCAGCCGTGGAGGCTAGACCTTTGTGGCTGCCGGCGCCTGCAGAGCCAAACAGGGACGGCACGGTTACTGAGAGGGATTGAGAGATCCCTCCCGCGGTTGCTTCAAGCTCCATCAACTGCCGATACAGCTTGAGGTCCTTGGGACTGTCGATTTGCCACCGCTCCGTCACCGTCCCATCCGGTTGACGCGTGCGGTCCAACGTCAGTTCACGGAGGTTCTCGGCGCTCGTCAGGCGAGCGATGAGCAGATCGGCTTCCTGCTTGCTGAGCTTGGCCACGCGTTGATCCTTCAACTGTGCGAAGAGCCGAGCATAGCCCGCCCCAAGCACGACTGCACGCACGTGTGCCTGGGCGAGGTCTTTGGTCTTAAGAGTCCGCTTGATGAGCCGGCAATCGAGCACGGCTTGAAGATCGATAGGGACACGCTGGACGAACGACCAGCGGCCGGTGGATGACCGGCTCAAATGATGGGGGATGCGCATGCGAGTGTTTCCTCTGCATGCTTCCTGCTTTCCAATCTGCTCAAACCGATGATTTCAAATAAAAATCAACGAGTTAAGATCGATTGGCGGAGAGAGTGGGATTCGAACCCACGGAAGGTTTAACCCTTCGCCGGTTTTCAAGACCGGTGCCTTAAACCGCTCGGCCATCTCTCCGTATCGGCCCAGCCTGCTGGCCGGGCACGCATTCTCGCACGGCTGGGCGATTTGCCCAAGACCGGCGTAACGCCGGGCGTGACCCGGCGCTATCGGCCATCCTCAGCCCGCATCCACCGCCAGCGCGCCCAGCGCACTGGCCTTGATCTTCTCCTTGGCCTTCTCACAAGCGCCACCGCAATCCAGGCGCGATGCCTCCAGCTGCGGCGGCAGGTGTTCGGCCAGGAAATCGATGAACACGCGCACCGCCGGCAGCAGGCCGCGGCGCGAGGCGAACACGGCGTGGCACACGCCCTGCGGCAGCGACCAGTCCGGCAGCACCACTTCCAGCTCGCCATTGCGCACGGCTTCGGCGCAGACGGTTTCCGGCAGCATGGTGATGCCGAAACCATCCTTCACCATGCTCTGCAGCAGCGGGAAATCGAAGCCGGCCACGCGCGGCTGCAGGTCCACCCGGCGCACTTCGCCTTCGGGGCCATGCAGTTCCCAGCGCTGGCGCGCCTCGTCTTCGCTGATGCTGAGGGTGACGTGCTGGGTCAGCTCTTCCGGGTCCTTCGGGCGGCCGGCGCGGTCCAGGTATTTCGGGCTGGCCACCAGCAGTTCCTGCACCTGGCCGAAGCTGCGCATCACCAGGCTGCCGTCGTCATCCAGGCGCGAACGCACGCGCAGGGCCACGTCGTAGCCTTCATTGATGATGTCCACGCGGCGGTTGCTGATGTTCAGCTGCAGGCGGACCTTCGGGTACTGCTCGAGGAACTTGGGCAGCAGCTTGGGCAGCTGCATCTGCGCCAGCGAGACGGGCACGCTGGCACGCACGACGCCACGCGGTTCGGCGCTGAGGCGATCGACCACCTCGCGCGCGGCCTGGGCCTCGGCCAGCATGGTCTGTGCGTGGCGGTGCACGCTGGTGCCGACGTCGGTAACGGCGAAACGGCGCGTGGAGCGCTGCAGCAGGCGCACGCCCAGGTCGGTCTCAAGCTGGCTGATACGGCGGCTCAGGCGCGATTTGGGGATGCCCAGGGCGCGCTCGGCGGCGGCGAAACCGCCGTGGTCGACGACCATGGCGAAGTAATACAGGTCATTCAGGTCATGCATACCCGAGTTCCATATCTAGAACAATTCGTGGCATTGAACCACCTTTATCCCGCCCATGCAACAACCTATCGTTCTCTCCGTCGGCGGCAAACACCGCCCCTCCTTCCAGAACATAGGTGACTGCCATGAAGCTTCTGCATCTCGACGCCAGCGTGCTTGGCGACAACTCCGTCTCCCGCCAGCTGACCGCCGCGGTGGTCGCTCAGTTCAAGAACCAGATCGACGGCCTGCAGGTCGATTATCGCGATCTTGACGCCAATCCGGTACCTCATCTGCGCAGCAGCTCGCTGGCCGGTGTGGATGCCGCCGAGGCGACCGATGCTGAACAGGTGATGCAGCAGTTCCTGGCCGCCGACATCCTGGTAATCGGCGCACCGATGTACAACTTCAGCATTCCGTCCACGCTAAAGGCCTGGATCGACCGCGTTGCCGTGGCCGGCCGCACCTTCAAGTACACCGAGAACGGCCCGGTGGGCCTGGCCGGCGGCAAGCGCGTGATCGTGGTCAGCGCCCGTGGCGGCATCTACACCAATTCGCCGGCCGACTTCCAGGAGCCCTTCCTGCGCCAGGTGTTCGCCTTCATGAGCATCGACAACGTCGAGTTCGTGCGTGCCGAGGGCATCGCCTACTCGCCGAAGCACCGCGAAGACGCCATTGCCGGCGCGCTGTCGGCCCTGCCGTCGCACGCTGCCGAAGAAGTGGCTGCGTAAGTACTGCGTTCCAGCGATCGGCGCCCTCCCCCCTCCTCGTCGGGGGCGCTGATTGCGGGCCGGGAGTCCCTCCCCCATCCTGGCCCACCCCGACGGCTCCGCTTTGCGGGGCCGTTTTTCTGTGTCTGACCTGAGCTGTGCGCCATCCACGCATGGCGTGGATCTACCGAAGCACACGCAGTAGATCCACGCCATGCGTGGATGCAGCGCCATGCATAGCACTCATCAGAACGTTAGGCTGAGTCATGAACTACATCGTGACGGCTGCGCACCGCAGCGAATTTCCGCACCCGATCACCCTGCGCCAAGGCCAGACGCTGGTGGTGGGTGAACGTTATGAAGGGCCCGAGGGCTGGGAAGACTGGTTCCTGTGCGAGGCCGAAGGGCAGCAGCCCGGATTCGTACCGGCGCCTGTGATAGGTCGCGACGCGCAGGGTGGCGCATTTGCCACGGAAGATTACTGCGCTCGGGAGCTGGATGTCGAGCCGGGGCAGCGGCTGCGCGGGGTGCGCACGCTCAATGGCTGGGCGTGGTGCGTGCCGGAGACGGGCGAGCCCGGGTGGGTGCCGTTGGAGAAGCTGCGGGTTGTGGGGTGATCGCGAGGTTCATCCACGCATGGCGTGGATCTACTGCATCGGCGCGTAGATCCACGCCATGCGTGGATCCCCACCCAAAAACGCCGGGCACGGCCCGGCGCTACCGGGTTCAACCGATGGTTTCGACGCCACCCATGTAGGGCTTCAACACGTCCGGCACGGTGATGGTGCCGTCGGCGTTCTGGTAGTTCTCCATCACGGCGATCATCGCGCGGCCGACCGCCACGCCCGAGCCGTTCAGGGTGTGCACCAGTTCCGGCTTGCCGGTGGCCGGGTTGCGCCAGCGGGCCTGCATGCGGCGGGCCTGGAAATCACCGGTGTTGGAGCACGAGCTGATCTCGCGGTAGGTGTTCTGCGAGGGCAGCCAGACTTCCAGGTCGTAGGTCTTGATGGCCGAGAAGCCCATGTCGCCGGTGCACAGCAGCACCTTGCGGTACGGCAGGCCCAGCTTTTCCAGCACGACTTCGGCGCAGCGGGTCATGCGGGTGTGCTCGGCGTCGCTGTCTTCCGGGCGGCAGACCGAGACCAGCTCGACCTTCTCGAACTGGTGCTGGCGGATCATGCCGCGCACGTCGCGGCCACCGCTGCCGGCTTCGGCGCGGAAGCACATCGAATGGGCGGTCACGCGCAGCGGCAGGCGCTCGGCGTCGACGATCTCGTCGCGCACCAGGTTGGTCAGCGGCACTTCCGAGGTCGGGATCAGGTAGCGCGTGGAATCGCCCACGGCGGTCTTGAACAGGTCGTCCTCGAACTTCGGCAGCTGGCCGGTGCCACGCAGCGAATCGGCGTTGACCAGCAGCGGCACGTTGGTTTCTTCATAGCCGTGCTCACCGGCGTGCAGGTCCAGCATGAACTGGGCCAGGGCACGGTGCAGGCGCGCGATCTGGCCGCGCAGCACGGTGAAGCGCGAGCCCGACAGCTTGGCAGCGGTTTCCGCGTCCAGGCCGGCGTTGCGGGCGCCCAGCTCGACGTGGTCCAGCACCGGGAAATCGAAGGTGCGCGGGGTGCCCCAGCGCGCCTGTTCGACATTGTCGTTCTCATCGGCGCCCGCCGGCACGTCATCGGCCGGCAGGTTCGGAATGCCCGCGGCGATGGTGTCGATCTTTTCGCGCAGCTCGTCCAGCGCCACTTCCGAGGCCTTCAGCTCATCGGCGAACGCGGCCACTTCAGCCATGATGGCCGAAACGTCCTCGCCCTTGGCCTTGGCCTGGCCGATGGCCTTGGAACGACTGTTGCGCAGGCTCTGCAGCTCCTGGGTCCGCACCTGGATGCGCTTGCGATCGGCCTCCAGGGACTCCAGGGCAGACACGTCGAGCTCGAAGCCGCGGCTGGTGCGCAGGCGTTCGGCGAGGTCGGCGGGCTGGTGGCGGAGCAGGGCTGGATCAAGCATGGCAGGTGTCGTGGTGGGTATCAGGGACGGGATTATCGCCTGTTATACGGATTTCTGCCGCCCGGTTCATTCCCGCCGTGGCAGAATCGGGGCATTCCCTGCTGGTCCGGTCCATGTCTGCACCCCGCTCATCGCCTGCCAAGTCGTTCACCGTGCATATCCCGCGCAACGCCCTGAAGATCGCCGGCATCGCCTTCGGCGTGGGCGTGCTGCTGTTCGTGGTGGTCTGGTTGACCGGCCGCGACAAGGAATTCTTCCGCGCCGATGATCCGGCCACGCAGACCCCGCAGGAAACCGCGCAGGTCGAGCCGCTGCCCGAGCCCCTGGCCGCGGCGGCCGGTTCCAGCGACATGCCCGATGCCAAGCCGGCGCCGGTGCAGGAGGAAGCGCCGAAGCTGGTGGAAACCGCCCCGCCCCCGCCGGCCAGCATTGAGCCGGCCCCGGCCGCACCGGGCAGCACCGCCCCGGCCACGGGCAACAGCCAGCCGATGCCCGTGGCAGGCCAGTCACCGCCGCCCGCCTACCCGTCCGGCGCCCTGCGTCGCGGCGAGTCCGGCAGCGTGGTGGTGCGGGTGGACGTCGATGCCACCGGCTACGCCAACAACATCACGGTGATCCAGCGCAGCGGTTCGCGTGACCTGGACCGCGCGGCCACCGACGCGGTGCGCCGCTGGCGCTTCACCCCCGCGCTGAGCAATGGCCAGCCGGTGCCGGGCTCCATTGAAGTGCCGTTTGACTTCAAGCCGCAGTAACTGAACGCATCCCGGCAGGCAACCTGAACCCTGCCGGTTGCGTTGACGCAACGCTGACACACCACTACACCGGCTCGGGCAAGACTCTGGGCGTCGTTACTGACGCGAGGAGTCTGCAATGAGTGCTACTGCCCATGAACACCTTCATTCCCCGCATCTGCAGCAGGACGTGAGCGAGCGCCCGCAGCGCACGTCTCCGTGGCTGTGGATGGCCCTCATCGTGGCGATGTTTGCTGCTGCGCTGATGTGGCTGCGTTTCTCGGGCCAGGAAGACGTGGCGCCGGCCCCGGTGGGCGAGCGCATGCTGCCGGCCAGCGAGACCCCTGTGGCCACGGCCCCGGCAGCCCGCAACGCGGCCCCGGCCAGCGAGCAGCGCAAGGCGGCCCCGGCCGTACGCAACCGTGAGGCGCGTCCGCTGGCCAGCAATGGCAAGCCGAGCTACCCGCCCACTGCGCTGCGCAATGGCGTGCAGGGCAGCGTGATTGCCAGCCTGGATGTGGATACCCGCGGCAACGTGACCAACGCGAGCATCGTGTCGCGGAGTGGCGAGCGCAGCCGTGACCTGGATCGTGCGGTGCTGAACACCGTGCAGGGCTGGAAGTTCCAGCCGGCCATGCAGGACGGCCGTGCGGTGGCGAGTGTGGTGCGCGTGCCGGTGGATTTCCGTACCGAGCAGCGTTGATCGCGAACGAGGGGTTCGTGATCGGGAGACGGAGGCTTCGGCCTCCGTCTTTTTTTGCCGGCCAGCGGCCGGCACTACCGGGATGCGTGCGCGGCTCCGTTTTCGCCGGGGGGGGGGGCCGGGGGGGCGGGGGGCCCCCCCCCCCCCCGCCGCCGCCGCGGCCCCCCCCCCGCGGCCCCCCCGCCCGGTTACAG
>NZ_JACVTT010000140.1:0-7710 GCF_016624665.1 Stenotrophomonas sp. S39
GTGGCGGGTGTCCATCCACGCATGGCGTGGATCTACCGGGGATGCGATGCGCCGATCGTGGCGGGTGTCCATCCACGCCATGCGTGGATGACGCCGATGCGATGCCCCGGCCGGATGCAGTAGATCCACGCCATGCGTGGATGACACACACCCGGTAGCGCCGGGCCGTGCCCGGCGAACGCCCTGCCCGGTCAGTCGACCAGGCGCAGGCGCAGTTCCTTCGGCAGCGCGAACACCATCGATTCCGGCTCGCCGTCCAGCTCGCCGACGCCGTTGGCGCCCAGCTCGGCCAGGCGGGCCAGCACGCCATCCACCAGCACCTGCGGTGCCGAGGCACCGGCAGTCACGCCGATGTGCTGCTTGCCTTCCACCCAGCGCGGGTCGATCTCGTGCGCGCCGTCGATCAGGTAGCTCTCCACGCCTTCGCGGCGGGCCAGCTCACTCAGGCGGTTGGAATTGGAGCTGTTCGGCGAACCCACCACCAGCACCAGGTCGCAGCGCTTGGCCAGGTCGCGCACGGCGTCCTGGCGGTTCTGCGTGGCGTAGCAGATGTCGTCGTTCTTCGGCCCCTGCATCTCCGGGAACCGCTCGCGCAGTGCATCGATGATGCCGCGCGTGTCATCCACCGACAGCGTGGTCTGGGTGGTGTAGGCGAAGTTCGTCGGCTGGTTGATCACCAGCGTGGCGACCTGCTCCACGTCCTCGACCAGGTAGATCTGGCCGACACCGGCTTCGCGGTTCCACTGGCCCATCGTGCCTTCCACTTCGGGATGGCCGGCGTGGCCGATCAGCACCACGTCTCGGCCGGCACGGCAGTGGCGGGCCACTTCGAAGTGGACCTTGGTCACCAGCGGGCAGGTGGCGTCGAACACCTTCAGGCCACGGCGATCAGCTTCCTGGCGCACGGCCTGGGAGACGCCGTGCGCGCTGAAGATGACCGTGTTGTTGTCCGGCACTTCATCGAGTTCTTCGACGAAGATCGCGCCGCGCTGCTTCAGGTCGTCGACCACGAAACGGTTGTGCACCACTTCATGGCGGACATAGATGGGCGCGCCCAGCGTTTCGATCGCGCGCTTGACGATCTCGATCGCACGATCGACACCGGCACAGAAACCACGCGGGTTGGCGAGCAGCACATCCATCAGTTCAGTCTCCCGGCAGCGGCCGGCTTACGGTTTCGGGGAGGCATTATCCGCCTTTTTGGCGGACTTGCCGTCGAACAGGCCAAACAGGGCGATGCCCACGGCACCGACCACGATGGCCGAATCGGCCACGTTGAACGCCGGCCAGACGTGGTCACCGATATACCACTGGATGAAATCGACCACGTGACCGTGCACCTGGCGGTCGATCACGTTGCCGATGGCACCACCGATGATCAGCGCGTACGGCACCGCCGCCTTCCAGTTGCCGCGGGCGGTGGCACGCAGCCACCACGCCATCAGCGCGCTGATGCCGATGGCCAGCACGGTGAAGAAGTGCTTCTGCCAGCCGCCGGCGTCGCTCAGGAAACTGAACGCCGCACCGGTGTTGTAGGTGCGGTACCAGTTCCAGAAGCCGTCGATGACCACCACCGGCTGGAACTCCGGCAGGCTCGACAGCACCCAGGCCTTGGACCACTGGTCCAGGCCGATGATGGCGGCCGACAGCAGCAGCCAGATGAGTGCGTTCGGATGCGGACGGGGCGCGGCCATCAGAACCAGCTCCGCACTTCACCGGCACCGGTGATGTTGCCGGCGCAGCGGCCGCACAGTTCCGGGTGGTCGGCGTTGCTGCCGACGTCGGCGCGGTGGTGCCAGCAGCGCACGCACTTGGTCTTCTGGGTCGGCTGGGCGCTGACGAACACCTCGTCGGTGGTCGCCGGGCGCACCTGCACGTCGCCGCTGATGAAGAGGAAACGCATTTCATCGGCCAGCGGCTGCCACTTGGCGGCCTGCTCTTCGCTGGCGGCGATGGTGATTTCTGCTTCCAACGCAGCACCGATCGCACCGTTGGCGCGCATCGGCTCGAGCACCTTGGCCACCTGCTCGCGCACGGCCAGCAGCTGGTCGAAATCAGCGGCGTTGAGCTGGGCATCGGCCGGCAGCGGCGCCAGGCCGTCGTACCAGGTGGTGAACAGCACGTGTTCGGCGCGCTCGCCCGGCAGGTAGCCCCACAGCTCGTCGGCGGTGAAGGTCAGGATCGGCGCGATCCAGCGGGTGAACGCTTCGGCGATGTGGTACATCGCGCTCTGTGCCGAACGACGACCGTGCGAATCGGTCGGCATCGTGTACAGGCGGTCCTTGGTCACGTCCAGGTACAGCGAACCCAGGTCCACGCTGCAGAAGTTCAGCAGCAGCTGGACGATCTCGGCCATGTTGTAGCTGTCGAACGCGGCCTTGATCTTTTCCTGCAGTTCCCAGGCGCGATGCACGATCCAGCGGTCCAGCGCGACCATCTCATTCAGCGGGCGCAGGTGCTGGGCCGGATCGAAACCATCCAGGTTGCCCAGCAGGAAGCGCGCGGTGTTGCGCAGGCGGCGGTAGGCATCGGCGTTGCGCTTGAGGATTTCCTGCGACAGCGACATCTCATTGCTGTAATCGGCCGAGGCGATCCACAGGCGCAGGATGTCCGCGCCCAGCTTGTTCATGATGTCCTGCGGCTCGATGCCGTTGCCCAGCGACTTGGACATCTTGCGGCCGTGCTCGTCCACGGTGAAGCCGTGGGTGAGGCACTGCTTGTACGGCGCGCGCTGGTCGATGGCCACGCCGGTCAGCAGCGAGGACTGGAACCAGCCACGGTGCTGGTCCGAACCTTCCAGGTACAGGTCGGCCGGCTTGCCGAAGCCACGCGCGGCCAGCACGCCTTCATGGGTGACGCCCGAATCGAACCAGACGTCGAGGATGTCGGTGACCTTCTCGTAGTCGGCCGCTTCGGCGCCCAGCAGTTCTGCGGCATCCAGCGAGTACCACACGTCGATGCCTTCGGCTTCGACGCGGTCGGCGACCTGCTGCATCAGCTCCACCGTGCGCGGATGGATCTCGCCGGTCTGGCGGTGGGTGAACAGTGCGATCGGCACGCCCCAGGTGCGCTGGCGCGAGATGGTCCAGTCCGGGCGCCCGTCGACCATGCTCTGGATGCGCGCCTTGCCCCAGCTCGGGAACCAGCCCACGGTATCGATGGCGGCCAGCGCATCGTTGCGCAGGTTGGCCTTGTCCATCGAGATGAACCACTGCGGGGTGGCGCGGAACACCACCGGCGTCTTGTGGCGCCAGCAGTGCGGGTAGCTGTGGCGGATCGGGTGGAAGGCCAGCAGCGAACCGTTCTCGCGCAGCACGCCGACGATGGCGTCCTGCGCCTTCCACAGGTGCTGGCCAGCCAGCACCACGTCACCGGCCGGCGGGGTCGATTCCAGATACACGCCACGGCCGTCGATCGGGGTCACCTGGCCGGCGTTGTACTTGTCCAGCAGGCCGTACTTCTGGCTGACCACGTAGTCTTCCTGGCCGTGGCCGGGGGCGGTGTGCACCGCACCGGTACCGTCCTCGTCGGACACGTGATCGCCGTTGAGCACCAGGATCTCGCGCTCCGGGTAGAACGGGTGCGCCAGCAGCTGGTTTTCCAGCGCCGCGCCGGTGGTTTCACCGTGCAGCACCACGTTTTCGACGCCATAGCGCTGCAGCGCGCGCTCGGCCAGGGCGGCGGCCAGCACCAGCCAACGGCGCTTGCCGTTGTGCGCGGAGCCTTCGGCCAGCACGTAGCGGATCTCCGCGCCCAGCGACACGGCCAGCGAAGCCGGCAGCGTCCACGGGGTGGTGGTCCAGATCGGCACGGCCACTTCGACATCGCCCGGCAGGCTGACGCCGAAGGCCTGGGCCACGGCCTGCGCATCGCGCGCGGCGTAGGCAACGTCGATCGCCGGCGATTCCTTCTCCTGGTATTCGATTTCCGCCTCGGCCAGCGCCGAGCCGCAGTCGAAGCACCAGTAGACCGGCTTGGCGCCACGCACCAGGTGGCCGTTGGCCACGACCTTGGCCAGCGCACGGATCTCGTTGGCTTCGAAATCGAAGCTCAGGGTCTTGTACGGGTTGTCCCAGTCACCGGTCACGCCCAGGCGCTTGAAATCGGCGCGCTGGATGTTGATCTGCTCTTCGGCGAACTCGCGGCACTTCTGCCGGAATTCGACGGCGTCGAGCTTCACCCCGACCTTGCCCCACTTCTTTTCCACCGCGATCTCGATCGGCAGGCCGTGGCAATCCCAGCCCGGCACGTAGGGCGCATCGAAGCCGGCCAGGTAGCGCGACTTGACGATGATGTCCTTGAGGATCTTGTTGACCGCGTGGCCCAGGTGGATGCGGCCGTTGGCGTACGGCGGGCCGTCGTGCAGCACAAACAGCGGGCGGCCGGCGGCGTTGTCACGCAGCTGCTGGTAGAGCCCCTGCTCTTCCCACCGCGCCAGAATGCCCGGCTCGCGCTTGGGCAGGTCGCCGCGCATCGGGAATTCGGTGGCTGGCAGGTTCAGGGTGGTCTTGTAGTCCTGGCTCACGCAGTGGCTCGCAATCTATGTTCGGAAAGGATGGTGCGCGCCTGGTCGGCGTCGCGGTGCATCTGGTCGGTCAGTGCCGCCAGATCATTGAATTTTTCTTCGTCACGCAGCTTGGCGACGAATTCCACGTCGATGTGCCGACCGTACAGGTCGCCCTGGAAATCGAACAGGTGGGCTTCCAGCAGCGGCTCCACGCCGTCCACCGTCGGCCGCGTGCCGAAGCTGGACACCGAGGGCCACGGCTGGTCGAACACCCCGTGCACCCAGGTGGCGTAGATGCCCGACAGCGCCGGCGTCTTCGGGAAACGCAGGTTGGCGGTGGGGAAGCCCAGCGTGCGGCCGAGCTGGCGCCCACGCACCACCCGCCCGCTGATCGCATAGGGGCGGCCGAGCAGATCGTTGGCATGGGTGAAATCGCCCGCCTGCAGCAGCTGGCGGATGCGGGTGCTGGAGATGCGCTCACCGTGCAGGTCGACGGCTTCGATCTCGCCGGCGGTGAAGCCGAGCTCGCCGCCCATTGCCTGCAGCAGGGCCAGGTCACCGCGGCGGCGGTTGCCGAAGCAGAACTCCGGGCCGATCCACACTTCGCGCGCGCCCAGGCGCTGCGCCAGCAGCTTATGAACGAAGTCTTCGGCCGGCATGGCGGCCATCGCCGCGTCGAAACGCAGCAGGCCGATCGCATCCACGCCCAGTTCGCGCAGGATCTCGACCTTGCTGCGGGCCAGGGTCAGCCGCGGCGGCGGCGTACCCTGGGCAAAGAATTCACGCGGCAGCGGCTCGAACGCCACGGCCACCGCGGCCACGCCCAAGGCGCGCGCGCGGGCGACCGCGTGGCGGACCAGCGCACGATGCCCCAGGTGGAGGCCGTCGAATGCACCGATACAGACCACGCTTCCGTTGGGGAACAGCTCCCCGCCCTCGACGCTTCTGAACAGCCTGCTCATCAACTCTCGTTCCGGCCCACCCGGGGCCGCCGCTTCAATGGTGTAACCCTGAAGTATAGCCGCCGTGGGCCACGATCAATGCCCGCGCAGGTCGCGGGGGCGGAAGCCCATCGCCAGCATGGCCACCCCGTAGGTGGCGCCGCCGCCGCCGACCAGCAGCGCCAGGGCGCCGATCCGCTCCCACACGCCCATGGCCGAGAAGGCCGGCAGCCAGTGCAGCAGGGCCAGCAGCACGCCGACCATGGCCACGCAGGCCACCAGCAGGCGCACCAGGTAGCCGCCCCAGCCCGGCCGGCGCTGGTAGACATCGGTCTTGCCCAGCCAGTACCAGAGCAGGCCCAGGTTCAGGTAGCTGGACAGCGCGCTGGCAATGCCCAGCGCCAGATGCAGGCCCGGCTGCTTGCCGATGGCCGCCATCACGCCCTGCGCCTTCAGCTCGTCGGGCACCATCACCTGGTAGAGCACCGCCAGCAGGGCGAAGTTGAACACCATGTTGGCCACCAGCGCGGCCACGCCCGCGCGCACCGGGGTCTTGGTGTCCTGGCGGGCGTAGAAGGCCGGCAACACCACCTTGAGCAGGGCGAACGCCGGCAGGCCGAAGCTCAGGCCGTACACCGACAGCGCGGTCATGCGCGTATCGAAGGCGCTGAACTGGCCGTGCTGGAAGATCGTCGCGATCAGCGGCTCGGCCAGGAACAGAAGGCCCAGCATGGCCGGCACCGAGATCAGCAGGGTCATCCGCAGGCCCCAGTCCAGCGAGCGCGAGAAGCCCTCACGGTCGGTACTGACGTGATGGCGGGCCAGCGCCGGAAGGATCACCGTGCCCAGGGCCACGCCGAACACGCCCAGCGGCAGCTCCAGGAAGCGGTCGGCCAGCGACAGCCACGACTGCGAGCCATCGGTCAGCTTGGCGGCGATGACCGTATCCAGCAGCAGGTTGATCTGCGCCACCGACGAGCCGAACAGGGTCGGCACCATCAGCGTCATCACCTTGCGCACGCCCGGATGGCTCCAACCCCAGCGCGGCAGGGTCAGCAGGTTGATGCCCTTCAGCGAGGGCAGCTGGAACAGCAGCTGCAGGATGCCGGCGGCCAGTACCGCCCAGCCCAGCGCCAGGATCTGCTTTTCCGGGGTGCCGCCCAGCCGCGGCGCCAGCCACAGCGCGCCGGCGATCATGCACAGGTTGAGGATGACCGGGGTCAGCGCCGGCATGGCGAAGCGCTGGAAGCTGTTGAGCGCGCCA
Source organism: Stenotrophomonas sp. S39 (assembly GCF_016624665.1). Classification (NCBI taxonomy): domain Bacteria; kingdom Pseudomonadati; phylum Pseudomonadota; class Gammaproteobacteria; order Lysobacterales; family Lysobacteraceae; genus Stenotrophomonas; species Stenotrophomonas sp. S39. Next base: position 6,713 of record NZ_JACVTT010000140.1, read on the forward strand.
CCGGCCAGGGCGGTGAGCGAGACGAACAGCAGGAACGGGAAGGTCAGGCGGAACAGGTCGACCAGCAGGCCCTGCTTGACCGGGTCGGTATCAACGCCGCTTGAGAAGACCGAGGCCAGCTGCGGCGCGAAGATCAGCGCCACGGCGGTCACCAGCATGAGGATGCCGCCCAGGGTGCCGGCCGTGCGCGCCATCAGTTCGCGCAGTTCGGCATGGCTGCGGGTCTCTTTCACTTCCGTGAACACCGGCACGAAAGCGGTCGCGAACGAGCCCTCGGCGAACAAACGGCGCAGGAAATTGGGTACCCTGAAGGCGACCCAGAAAGCATCAGTGATGGCGTTGGTGCCGAACGTGGTGGTCACCACGAAGTCCCGGACAAGTCCGAGAACGCGCGAGACCATGGTCATGCTGCTGAACGACAGCAGGCCCCGCAACAACTTGGGTGAACTCACTCAGCGTCCCTCTTGACAATCGACTTGACGTGCATTTCTTACGCCATCATACTAGCTAGCTTGCTGTTCCCATAACACCGATTTTTTCAGGAAACCACCACCGTGGCCAATATCAAGTCCGCCAAGAAGCGCGCCAAGCAGACCGTCGTGCGCAACGCGCGCAACGTGGCTCAGCGCTCGATGCTGCGCACCGCTGTCAAGAAAGTGATCAAGGCGCTGGACGCCAACGATGCCGCCGGCGCCCAAGCCGCCTTCGCCGTTGCCCAGCCGATCCTGGATCGTTTCAGCGCGCGTGGCCTGATCCACAAGAACAAGGCTGCTCGCCACAAGAGCCGCCTGAACGACCGCATCAAGGCCCTCAAGGCCGCCTGATCCGGCGTTGCCGCCCTGCCCTTCGGGGTCGGGCAGCAGACAAAAGCCCGGCCCCGGCCGGGTTTTTTGTTGCCCGCGATTTGGTAGTGCCGGGGGGGGGGGGGGGGCCCCCCGGGGGGGCGCCACACCTCAGCCATGCTCACGGCACCCGCGGGTTGCCGAACTCGTCGCGCA
>NZ_JACVTT010000141.1:0-7598 GCF_016624665.1 Stenotrophomonas sp. S39
GGGCCAGGGCGAGTTCGCACTGGGGCAATGGGCCAGCGATCGGGGGGATGCCGCCCTGGCCGCCAGGCACTACGCACGGGCGGTGGCGATCTGGCGCCAGCCCGACCACACCGCACTGCTGCCGCAGGCGTTGCTGGCACAGGCAAGCGCGCTGCAGCAGGCCGGGCAGCCGGGCCCCGCGCGCGCTGCGCTGGCCGAAGCGCGCCAGCTGCTGCTGGCCCAGCGCGGGGCACAGGCCCCGGCACTGCGTGAGCTGGACGCGCGGCTGGCCGCGCTGGCGCAGCCTGAACCAGCCGTACAGCCCTCCGCTGCCCGTTAACGTTTGTCTGCCTATGATGGCCGACCTTTCCCTTGCTTCCGCGCCTGCATGCAACGACGCGACTTCCTCCGCAATGCCTCCCTGGCCCTGGCCGCCTTTGGCCTGCCGACCCTGCCGGCCTGCGCGGCCGGGAAGAGTGGCCAGCTCGGCCTGCGCCGGCTCGGCCAGCCGGAGCCGTTCGACTTCGCCACCCTGAAGGGCCAGGCCTGCGCACTGGCGCAGGCGCCGTACCAGAGCCACAAGCGGGTGCTGCCCAAGCCGCTGGAAGCCCTCGACTGGGACCAGTACCAATCCATCGGCTACCGCCAGGACCATGCGCTGTGGGCCGACCAGCCCGGCAGGTTCCAGGCGAAGTTCTTCCACCTGGGCCTGTACTTCCATTCGCCGGTGCGGATGTTCGACGTGGTCGACGGCAAGGCGCAGGAACTGGCCTATGACGGTGCGGCTTTCAATTACGGCAAGAGCGGCCTGAAGAACGGCGAGCTGCCGGCTGACCTGGGCTTTGCCGGGTTCCGCCTGAACACCCGCAAGGACACCGACCGCGATTTTGCCGCTTTCCTCGGCGCCAGCTATTTCCGCGCCGTCGGCAAGGAAGGCCAGTACGGCCAGTCCGCGCGTGCGCTGGCCATCGATACCGGCATGGGCAAGCCGGAGGAATTCCCCGATTTCATCGCCTACTACCTGGAACAGCCGGCGGCCGACTCGGACACGATCGTGGTCTACGGCCTGCTCGATTCGCCCAGCGTGGCCGGTGCCTACCGCTTCGCCATCACCAATGGCGACGTGCTGCTGATGGATATCGACAGTGCGCTGTACCCGCGCAAGGCGATCGAGCGCCTGGGCATCGCCCCGTGCACCAGCATGTACCAGGTGGGCGAGAACGACCGCCGCATGGGGTGGGACTGGCGCCCGGAAATCCACGACACCGATGGCCTGTCGATGTGGACCGGTGCCGGCGAATGGATCTGGCGACCGCTGGTGAACCCGCGCAACCTGCGCTTCAACATGTTCGTCGACCACAACCCGCGCGGCTTCGGCCTGCTGCAGCGCGATCGCAACTTCGACCATTACCAGGATGACGGCGTGTTCTACGAGAAGCGCCCGTGCCTGTGGGTGGAGCCGAAGGGCGAGTGGGGCGATGGTTCGGTGCAGCTGGTGGAGATCCCCACCGTGGACGAAACCTTCGACAACATCGTGGCGTTCTGGAACCCGAAGGAAAAGCCGCAGCCGGGCCAGGAGCTGCTGGTCGGCTACCGCCTGTTCTGGGGCGCCGAGCCGCCGGCACGCACGCCGCTGGCGCACTGCGTGGCCACCCACACCGGCCTGGGCGGCGTGGTGGGCAAGAAGCGCGAGTATTTCAGCTGGCGCTTTGCGGTGGACTTCGAAGGCGGCGAGCTGGCCAGGCTGATCGACAAGGGCGAAGTGGAGGCGGTGGTGGAAGCCAGCCGCGGCCGGGTGGAGATCGTGTCGGCGCGGCCGCTGCGCGAGATCAACGGCTACCGCGCGATGTTCGACCTGGTGCCGCCGGACGGCAGTACCGAGCAGATCGACATCCGCCTGTACCTGCGCAGTGGCGGCAAGCCACTCACCGAAACCTGGCTGTACCAGTACACCCCGCCGCCGGCGGGCGCACCGGAGCGCACGCTGTACTGAGGCCGCGCTGTAACCGGAGCATGTGGGCGTGCAGGGCGCCGCCCTGCACGCCATGCCGGCGGTGTTACTTGCCGCGGGTGTCTGCCGGTGCAGGCGCCGGCGGTGGTGCAGGTGCGACGGTGGGCACGCCGACGTCAACCGTGCCGCGCCGGATCTTCATCCAGTTTTCGTCCTGCCAGCGCTGGTAGCGGTCGGGATCCCAATAGGTGGGGTCATACAGGCGATCGGCCTTGATGGTGCGGCTCACGCCCCCGTCCATGTAGACGATGTCCACGTTGTTGGACAGCGAGCCGGTGCGGCTGCCGGTCATCGCCCGCTTGCCGCGCTGCAGTTCGGCGGCCAGGCGCGGCCGGGCCGCCGCATCACCGTACTCATCGCGCAGCCGCAGTGCCTGCGCCCGTGCCTCTGCCTGCTTTTCCAGCGGCAATGCGGCCCAGAATCTGTCACGCAGTTCAAGCATCAGCGGGTAGCCGCGCTCGGAGGCGACATCCATCCAGGCGTAGGCCATGACCGGGTCGGCGGCACGCTTGACGCCGTACCAGTACATCTCGCCGAGCAGGCCCTGTGCCGGCTTGTCCGCATAGCGGGCAGCCTTGCGGAAATTGTCCATCGCCGCCTCGGCATCACCCTGCTGCAGGGCATTCATTCCCCACTGGCGGAACTTCATGTCCGGATGGCCATCCAGGAAGCCGGCACCGAGCAGCGCCGCATCGTCCTGCGGCGAAGCCGCCTGGCCGGCTGCCGTGGCAAGCCCCGGCAGGAACATCAAAGGAAGCAGCAACAGGACGGAGCGCATGACGGACTTCCCGATCAACGGTGACGTTGGCCCAGCCTAGGGCGGTCACCGCGGCCTTGTAAACGGCCGGACGTCACGCCCGCCTACAGCGGCAGGGGCGCCTGCGCCGGGTCGATCCGGCCTTCACCGCGGGTGATTTTCTTGAATTCCGCCCGGCTCACCGACACATAGCGCTCGTTGCCACCGATCTCGACCTGCGGGCCGTCCTGCACGGCGTGGCCATGCTCGTCCACGCGCACGGTCATCGTCGCCTTCTTGCCGCTGTGGCAGATCGTCTTGATCTCCTGCATCTCGTCGGCCCAGGCCAGCAGGTACTGGCTGCCCTCGAACAGCTCGCCGCGGAAATCGGTGCGCAGGCCGTAGCACAGCACCGGGATGCGCAGCTGGTCGACCACCTCGCTCAGCTGCCAGACCTGCGCGCGGGTCAGGAACTGCGCCTCGTCCACCAGCACGCAGCCCATCGGGCCGTTGTCGTCCAGGTCCTGGGCCACCCAGCGCTGCAGGTCGCTGTCGCGGTCGAAGGCCATGCCCTCGGCGCGCAGGCCGATGCGCGAGGCGACCACGCCGGCACCGGCGCGGTCGTCCAGGCGCGGGGTCAGGATCGCCACCCGCATGCCGCGCTCGCGGTAGTTGTGCGCGCTCTGCAGCAGGGTCGTGGTCTTGCCGGCGTTCATCGCCGAATAGTAGAAATAGAGCTTGGCCATCGGCCGATTGTACGCCGCTGCCCCGGCGCGCCGAAGCCGTTCAGCATCCCCACCGGCCGGCGGCTGTGGCCGTCACCCGGGACCGCTACAATCCCCCTCCAATGCACGGTCTCAATCCTCCCCAAGCCGCCGCCGTCCTGCACATCGAAGGCCCGTTGCTGGTGCTCGCCGGTGCCGGCAGTGGCAAGACGCGCGTGATCGTCGAGAAGATCGCCCACCTGATCGGCTGCGGGCGTTACCCCGCGCGCCGCATCGCGGCGATCACCTTCACCAACAAGTCGGCCAAGGAAATGCGCGAGCGCGTGGCCAAGCGCCTGCGCGAGCAGGACGCCGACGAGGTGACCATCTGCACCTTCCACGCCCTGGGCCTGAAATTCCTGCAGATCGAACACGCGGCGGTGGGCCTGAAGCGTGGCTTCTCGATCTTCGATGCCGACGATGCCGCCGCGCAGATCAAGGACCTGATGTCCGGCGCCAAGCCCGACGACATCGAGGACATGAAGAACCTGGTGTCGCGCGCGAAGAATGCCGGCCTGTCGCCCGAGCAGGCGATGGCCGCCGCGCGCAGCAACCGCGAGAAGGAAGCGGCCAGCGTCTACGAGCGCTATCAGCTGCGCCTGACCGCATTCAATGCAGTCGACTTCGATGACCTGATCCGCCTGCCGGTGCAGGTGCTGGAAGAAAATCCGGACATCGCCGTGGCCTGGCGCGAACGCATCGGCTACCTGCTGGTGGACGAATGCCAGGACACCAACGATGCGCAGTACCGGCTGCTCAAGCAGCTGGCCGGTGACAAGGGCAACTTCACCTGCGTGGGTGACGACGACCAGTCGATCTACGCCTGGCGTGGCGCCAACCCGGAAAACCTGCAGCAGATGGGGCGCGACTATCCGGCGCTGGAGATCATCAAGCTGGAGCAGAATTACCGCTGCTCCAACCGCGTGCTGCGCGCGGCCAACGCGCTCATTGCCAACAACCCGCACGAACACCTGAAGAAGCTGTGGAGCGACCAGGCCGACGGCGAGCGCATCCGCGTGTGGGAATGCCGCAACAGCGAACACGAAGCGGAGAAGGTGGCCGCCGAGATCGCCTTCGTGGCGCAGGCGCACAAGGTGCCGTGGAGTGATTTCTGCATCCTGTTCCGTGGCAACTTCCAGTCGCGGCCGCTGGAAAAGGCGATGCAGCTGCTGCGTATCCCCTACCATCTGACCGGCGGCACCATGTTCCTGGAACGCCAGGAAGTGAAGGACACGCTGGCCTGGCTGCGGCTGCTGGTGAACCCGGACGACGACACCGCGTTCATGCGTGCGGTGCAGTCGCCCAAGCGCGATGTCGGCGCCGGTACGCTGGCCAAGCTGGCCGAGCTGGCGCAGGAAAAAGACATCCCGATGGCGCATGCCGCCGAGTCGATCGGCGCACTGCAGCAGCTGCCGCCGCGTGCGGCCAACAGCCTGGCGCGCTTCACCGACATCCTGCGCGACCTGCGCGCGCAGACCCGGGAGATCACCTCCGGCGACATGATCCGCAAGGTCGCCAAGGAATCGGGCCTGCTGAGCGAGCTGCGCCAGCAGGCCAAGGAAGAGGCCAGCTACCAGCGCCGTGCCAACAACATCGAGGAACTGGCGCAGTGGTTCGAGGGCGGCCCGCGCGGCGCCACCGCCGCCGACCTTGCCGGCCAGCTGGCGCTGCTGTCGCGCAGCGACAAGGATGAGGGCGGCAACCAGGTACGCATGATGACCATGCATGCGTCCAAGGGCCTGGAATTCCCCTATGTCTTCATTGTTGGCTGCGAGGACGGCGTGCTGCCGCACCAGGTCAGCCTGGACGAAGGCAACCTGCAGGAAGAGCGGCGCCTGCTGTACGTGGGCATCACCCGCGCGAAGATCCAGCTGTGGATGAGTTACAGCAAGCTGACGCGCAAGTTCGGCGAGCACGTGCGGTTGAAGCCGAGCCGGTTCTTCGAGGAGATTCCGGCCGAGGAGATCCAGCGCGATGGCGCCGACCCGGTGGCGGATGCGGCGCGGAAGAAGGAGCGCGCGACGGCGGGGTTGGCCGCGATCGAGGCGCTGTTCGATTGAGGATCGAAAAGCCACTAAAGTGGTATTCCAATCCGTCCGATTGACGCTTCTGGCCTTGAGCCTGCATCGGGTTAAGGCCTAGTGTGAGCGCACCCGAAGTGCGCGCCGTGTCCTTCATCGTGTCCAACGACATCCCTCCTGTTCTCACCCGTACCTTCCTCGGGCTGGGAGTGGTCCTGCTTGTTTCAGCGCTTCTGGCCTACGTTGGTGCCAGGCGCTTCCTCGATGCGGCGGTCATTGCCGATGGCAGGATCACCCATGTGGCTGCCAGCGTTGATCGCGGTGGTTCGCGCACTTCACGGGTAAAGTTCCTGTACTGGGTGGACTTCACTACCAGCAGCGGGCAAGTGATGCGGTTCTTCGCAGGTCGTACCAGCCGTCGTGCCTACATGACGGGCGATCATGTAGATGTGCTTTACCTGCCGGACCGCCCGGACAAGGCCCTGGTGCGTTCGCTCTCATCACCCTGGGGCCTGGGCGTCATACTGGGATTGGGCGGCGGCCTATTCCTGCTGGCGGTGGGACTTATGCACCTGCCGCAGGCAGCGAGGGCATGGCGGCGCAGGCAGCTCCTTCGCCACGGGACACGGGTGCAAGCCAAGGTCCGGGCGATCAAGCGCGATCGCGGACTATTTTCGGGGGGAAGGCATCCGTTCGTCATCGTCTGCGCCTGGCGCGATCCTGAAACCACTCGATGGCATGTCTTCCACAGTGCGTATCTCTGGGCCGATCCCCGTGCACAGGTGAGTGGGCGTGAACTGGATGTCCATGTCATGCCGGGCAATCCGCGCTACTACCATGTCGATACCTCCTTCATTCGATCAGCGCCGGCACCTGCACGCTGATCGATCAACCCGGCAGCACCATGCCCACCCTCCTCAGATGTTTTTTGCTGTTTTTCTTTGCCGTGGGCCTGCTGATCCTTCTGGCCGCCGCCTGGCTGTTCGTGGACGTCCAGCGTTTCGCGCGCAAGGCCGTTTCCGTAACCGGAACGGTGGTGGCCGTCCAGGCAGAGGATGCCCGGTCGGAAATGGAGGGGATGCCCGCACGTGACATCACCCTGCATCGCCCGGTGGTGAGGTTCCAGACCGCACAGGGGCAGATGATTCAGTTCACCGCGTCCTTTGCTACCGGGGCACCACTGTACGTGGTCGGCGAACAGGTACAGGTGCTATATCCCGGCGGCATGCCTTCCAAGGCTCGTATCCAGCACCCGGGATTGCGCTGGGGCGCACCGCTGCTGTTGGCGCTGATGGGCATGGGGTTCTGCCTGATCGCCGCATGCGTCCATCGCCTGTGCGTGCGCTACTGGCCGATCCTGTTCGGCCCGCGTGACGGGGCATGTGGCTAGGCTGAGCATCGTAGTGGCCCACTTGGCCTGAGCGTGCTGCACGGCGGGCGCTGGCGTTGCAAAATCGAGGTATTCCTTCCGGAGCCCACCCATGCATCCCATCGAAAGCGAACGCCTGCGGCTGCGCCGCCTGGAACCAGACCGGGATGCTGCGCCGATGCTGGCACTGCTCAACGATCCAGGCTTCGTGCGCTTCATCGGTGATCGCAACGTGCGCAGCGAGGAGCAGGCGCGGGAGTACATCGCGCTGCGGGTGCTGCACAGCTATGCGCTGAATGGTTTCGGGATGTACGCGATCGAGCGGCTCTCCGATGGCGCGTGGCTGGGCAACGCCGGCCTGGTGCGGCGTGATGGCCTGCCGGGGCCGGATATCGGCTATGCGGTGCTGTCGGAGTTCGCGGGGCAGGGCTATGCCAGCGAGGCGGCGCGGGCGGTGTTCACGCATGCGCGCTCGCAGCTGGACATCGAGGATCTGTACGGCATCACCGACCTGGACAACGTGGCCTCCGGGCGCATCCTGCTGGGGCTGGGCATGCAGGAACGCGGGGTAATCGAGCTGCCGAACGTGGACAGCCCAAGCCGGTTGTACGCCACGCCGGGGGCGGCCGAGGTTTGATTGTGGTGGGGGGGGGGGGGGGGGGGGGGGGGGGGGGGGAAAGGGGGGGGGCCGCCCCCCCCCCCCCCCCCCCCCCCCCCC